>JAAKFP010000084.1 GCA_011065005.1 Chlamydiota bacterium
TCGATTAGCGCATTTTTAAAACTTCTTCTTATTTGGGTATCCCCAATATAACCCTCTTCGTTACTATAGGAGGTAAAAAATTTTTTTATACAGCTTAATCTTTTATTCGGATCAGCCCAGGACCCTAATACATTACCTCTTGTAGAATTACCCGAAGAGAGTCGAATTTGTATTGAGGAAGCATCTGTTAAGCGAAGAAATTTCTGCCTTTTTAATATTTTATAACCGAGCAAGGGGTTTTTATCTGTATTTGGCTGGAACGCACCATAAGCAAAATTTTTAAATTGCTGATTTTTTGAATTGTTACATACTACTGTTTCTAAGCCTGAGAGACTCAGGTTTTTCAATTCTCGGAATATTGCCTTAACTTCGCCTTCCTTGTGTTGGATTAATGGGTATTCAATTTTCTTTGAATCGATCAACCGTGAAATTTTTAATACCACTTTCATTTTGTACGCGTTTATTCGGCACGCACTCAGCTTTTTCTTATATTCGTCATTCAAGAAGTTAGTTAGAGTTTCAGGACAGCCGCGGGAAATAAATTTTTGAAGCTTTTTGAATATTTTCCTATTAACTTCAATTTTGGTGCGACCATCACTTGTCATTGAAGTAAAATTTCTTTCCTCTTTTAGTGTTTTACTGAATTTTTGATAGGTATCCTCAAAGGGCTTTATCCATTTCCGAAAATCCTTGCTGGATATTATTTTATTTTCAATTGAGGTGCTACTCACACAAATTATCCCGTAGCAAGCATCAATTGCCTTTTTTGCCTGTTCTTCTTCTGCTAAGTCAATTACAGGGTAAGGGTTTGAAAGTCTGTTATTTCCATCAACTGCTCCAAGTCCTTGGTGCATAATATAAAAAACCTAACATAAAATTTAATTAATGCAGCAAGGATATTAAACTATAGCTTAATAGTCAAGTTAATGTTTATAAATACAAAATAAATATTTAATTAGATAGATAGAGCAAACAATAAGAAGAGTTTTTTGTCTGATTCCCTCTGACTGATTCCCTCTTGTTCATTATCCCTTGAGCTTGTATGATTTCTGATCATGAAAGAAACAAATCCGAACAAAATACAGGTGTTGGCGCCTGCGGGTTCTTTTGAAACGTTGCAGGCAGCGATCCAAGGAGGAGCGGATTCCGTATATTTTGGAGTCGGCGATCTGAATATGCGTTCCCGCGCGGCAAATCATTTTACGATCGGCGACCTAGATGAGGTGGTAAAACGGTGTGAAGAGCATGGGGTAAAAACGCACGTTACCCTGAATTCTGTCATGTACGATCGCGACTTACCCCAGGTGCAGGAGATTTGTGATGCTTTGAAGAAATCCGGCGTCCATGCTGTTATTGCTCACGACATCGCTGTGATTATGTATGCCCAGTCCATAGAAATCCCTACGCATATTTCGACACAGGTCAACGTTTGCAATTTCCAGGCGGTGAAATACTACGCTCAGTATGCCGATGTGATTGTTCTTGCCAGAGAGCTCAATTTAGAGCAGATTCGATCGATTTGCGACAATATTCAGAAAGAACACATCTGTGGACCGGGAGGGGAGTTAGTAAAAATCGAAGTTTTTGTGCATGGCGCTTTGTGTGTTGCGATCTCTGGAAAGTGCTATATGAGCCTCGCACAGCAAAACGCATCAGCGAATCGGGGGGAGTGCCAGCAGATGTGTCGAAGAAAATACCGCGTCACCGATGAGGATACTGGTAAAGAGCTCGTTTTGGACAATCAATATATCATGTCTCCCAAGGACCTTTGTACAATAGAATACCTCGACCAAATGATTGATGCCGGAGCTTCCGTTCTGAAAATAGAGGGGAGGGGAAAGGCTCCCGAATATGTGTATGCTGTGACGAAAGCCTATCGTGAGGCGGTCGACAGTATTGGTGAGGGTACTTACAGCAAAGAGAAAATCGAAAAGTGGAAAAGCGGACTCGAGAAGGTCTACAATAGAGGCTTTTGGCATGGAGGCTATTATTTGGGGAATCCTTTAGGGGAATGGAGTGGTACTTATGGGTCGAAAGCGACGAGGAAAAAGGAGTATATTGGGAAAACCACCAATTACTTTGCCAAGTCAGGGGTTGGCGAGTTTCTGTTTGAAGCAGGAACTGTAGAGTCTGGTGATCAAGTGATGGTTGTGGGCCCAACTACGGGGGTTCTAGAATTTACAATCTCTTCTATGCGTGAGCATATTGAAGGTTCGGATAAAAGAATTTTTACCATTCCCACACCTGAGAAGGTAAGAAGAAACGACAAGTTATACCTCTTCAAAAATAGAGTTTAACCTGAAATTGTGGCTTTATAAAATAAAACGGAGAGAAAAATAATTCTCATTCTTCTCTGCGTCTCTTTTTCTCTGTGTTTGTATTCGCACACCCTCTACTTTAGAATGATGCTGCCAATCTTAGGAAGAAACCATCAAAGTCGAGTTTTCTTATTCAGCGGGTTTGGGTCTGAGAAAATTTTCCAGATTCTTTCTATGTTTTTCGTGTGGTATTGTCATATTTTCTAACGTACCGAACACATGTATTTCCATAGGCAATTTTGTATGCATATTTTGTGCCAAAGGGCCAGCCGATTATCAGACGACCCCTTGTGGTATAAAGGTGTGCCCAGTTAGAATGCCCCTTATAAATCTTTCAAAATCTTCATTTTTGGTCTGTTTATGTTGTTTCGCCATTCAAAAGGTCTTTCTCTTCTCTTTACGACGGAGATGTGGGAGAGGTTTAGCTTTTATGCCATGAGAGCGCTTCTCGTGCTTTATATGACAACACGAATATTCGACGGAGGGCTTGGCTGGTCTCGAGCGGAGGCTCTTCGTCTCTATGGAATTTATTTGGGGGCTGCATACCTCACTCCGGTTATTGGCGGATATCTTTCTGATCGCTTTTTAGGGCAGCGCCGTTCTGCGATGATTGGCGCGGTGATGATGGCTGTCGGACATTTTTGTATGGCCTTTAATGAGCTTTGGCTTTTTTATTCGGCATTAGCCTTGATTGCTTTGGGCAATGGCTTTTTTAAGCCCTGTTTAACATCGATTCTTGGTCAGCTGTATGATGATGCTGATGAGAGCCAGCGGGATAGTGCCTATTCCCTTTTCTATATGGGGATCAACATTGGCGGGGCTGCTGCAGGGTTGGTGTCCGGCTGGCTTTTGGTTCTTTATGGTTTTGATGTTGGTTTTGCTGCCGCGGGTGTTGGTATGGTGATTGCTACGCTCATTTTCTGGTGGGGTAAGGGAAAGTATCTAGGGGATGCCGGGCTGCGTCCTACAGTCAAAGTGAAGGATCATCATGCTGTTTCCTTGACCCATGAAGAGAAGAAGCAGTTGTTAGTTGTTGGGTTTCTATTCATAGTTACGGTTTTTTTCATTGTTGCCTGGGAACAGGTAGGTGGGCTCATTACTTTGTTTATCGATGAGAGCGTTGATCGTCAGTTTGGAAGTTGGGTGATTCCTACCCCATGGCTGGCGAATGTCGACCCGTTTTTTATCGTTTTTCTGGCGCCGACGTTGTCGGTTTTTTGGGCGTACTTAGGAAAGCGAAAGCGGGACCCATTTATCGGTGCGAAGATGGGGCTTGGTTGCCTTTTTTTGGCTCTTTCGTTTGTGGTATTAAACGTCATGTCGTCTTTTGCTGATGAAGGGATTCAGTCTCACTGGGGTTGGGTCTTTTTCAACAAACTGCTCGTTGTTTTAGGTGAGTTGTGTGTAATTCCGATCTCTTGGGCTGCGGCGACTAAGCTCTCCCCCAAGGGGTATATCTCACGTGTTATGGGGGTAATGTTGGCGGGGATAGGCATTGGTTCCTATTTAGCAGGTATCGTGGGATCTTATGTTGATGAGGTTGGGGCGACGACAATCTTTAGGGCGTTGACGATAGAACTGGTGGTCCTTGCCGGATTATGTTTCTTGGTGAATGGCAAACTCAAAAAGCTAGCGCATGTCGAGGATTATACACATCGTTTATAGAGGTTATCCAGCTCTTGGTATAGGGTGTCGACCTTCTTTTGTTGTTCTCCGAGCTTGCGGGATATCGTAGCAATATTTTTATTGTTTTGGTTTGCTATTGCAGTTTCTAGCTCTTTGTGGAGTTCGGCGAGAACTGTTTCCTCGTTTTGAATTTGTTTTTTTATGGGAGTGAGGTTACGAGATCTCTCTTTGGAGGTTTGGGTGTGATCTATTCCATCCTGTTTTGCTTTTTTCTTCCTTTTGGGTTGGTCTTCCCAACCAATTTTTTCTAGGAAATAGTCATACTCACCTAGGAAAAGTTCTTGCTGTTGTTCCCGGCAGACGATCAGTTTTTCTGGAATCCGGCGGAGGATCTCTTCACTATGGCTGACGATGACAATGCTTCCGTCAAAATCTTCGAGAGCTTCTTCCAGGGCTTCTATGGATTCGATATCGAGGTGGTTAGAGGGTTCATCGAGCAAGAGGAGATTACACGACGAAGCAAGAATTTTTCCCAAGAGGACGCGGCTTTTTTCTCCGCCGGAGAGTATTCCAATTTTCTTTTCGGCTTTTTTCTGTGTGAACATCATCATCCCGCAGATTCTTCGGACTTCACTAAAGGGGAGGGATGGGTCAACGCGGGCGATCTCTTCCTCAATGGATAGGTTCTCGTTAAGACGGACGACATTTGTTTGGCCGAAGAAGCCTATTTTAAGGTTTTCCGATCTGCGAATCGTTCCCTCTATGGGTTCGAGTTCTCCGGCGAGAAGTCGAAGGATTGTTGATTTTCCGCGGCCATTTTTTCCAATGATGGCGATTCTGTCTCCGGGTTCAATCTCAAGAGAGAGGTTTTGCAGAAGAGGAGTTGTCATGTCGGGGTAGCGAAAAGAAACATTTTCGATTTGCATCAGATGCTTTCCCGGGAACCTGGCGGCATTGAAACGGAAGTCGAGGCCTTCGAGTTCTGCTAATCTTTCCAGTGATGGAAGGCGTTCGATCGCTTTTCTTCGGGACTGTGCCTGGCGGGCTTTTGTTGCTTTGGCACCGAACCGGTTGATGAATTTTTCGGCGCAACCTTTTTGCTTTTCAATTTTTTTTCGTGTGCGTTCGTGTACCTCCTCGATCTGAACGATGTGTTCGAAAAAGTTACTTGTACTCCCCTTGGTTCGAAACAATTGGTTTCGATGGATGCCCATGGTGTGTGTTGCTACTGCGTCGAGAAAAGTACGATCGTGGGAGATGAGGATCATTTCTCCTTTCCATCTACGTAGGAACTGGATCAGCCACCGAACGGAAACAATATCGAGGTAGTTTGTCGGCTCATCCAAAAGGAGGCAGTCCGGTTCTTGAGCGAGAGCCTTGGCTAGTTGGATTCGTAGTTGATACCCCCCAGAGAAGCTGTTGGGGTCTTTATCAAAATCGTCGACTTTGAACCCTAACCCTGAGAGGATAGCTTCCACTTTGTAGGTTTTGTCCTCTTCACCTTCAGGCAAAGCGAGAGCGCTTTCTTGTCGAAGGGTGGGTTGTGTGAAATGGATATGCTGCTGCAGAAATCCCAAACGGTAATTCTTGGGGAAGTGAATCTCTCCGTGGTCTGGTGACTCTTGACCGGTTAAGATCCGCAAGAGAGTGCTTTTACCGCTACCGTTACGTCCCACGAGGCTGCACCGCTCTCCGGGATTGAGCTGGAAGGAGGCATCCTCAAAGAGAAGATCACTCCCATACGATTTTTTTAGGTCTTGGACTCGAAACACTCTTCGTTTACTCTTCTGATTTTAATTTTTCGTACACTTCTTGGAAGGAGAACGTATTTTGTGGGAGGGTGATGTTCCAATCCTCTTTGCCATTGCGGTCACGGTGCGAGTATATTTTTAGGTGCTCATTTGTTGTTGGAAGGACAACATCCGCGCGTATGGTACCTGGAGAGAATACCACATCAGCATCTTCTTTGATATGATAAAAGAGGGATTGATTTGCTTTAACAGAAAGGAAGTTGGAGTTGATGATTACACAATTCTCAGCTTCTATAGAGTTTGCACTGACACCAATGAGGACGCTGTTTGAGATTTTTCCTGCACGGATGTTGCAGTTGATAAGGCAGGAGTTTTCGTCGGTAATGAGTCTGTTAGATTTGTTATCCTGCTTGGTAGGGTCAATCTGATAGAAGAGGCGCAGAGCTTGCCCTTCAGGGCCTTTAGAAGTAAGTTTCAACACGTTATTGTAATAGGAGTCTATAGAGCCATAATCCCACCAAAACCCAGATTTTCCGATGTCAACGAATCCAAAAAATGCGGCATCAGAATGTAACTGCAGGAATTTCGTTTTAAAGGATTCCATCCGTTGGTAATGCTGTAGGGATTTTGTTTCCGGGTGTTCATTTTTGCTCATGAGTTTCAGGTAGGAGTCTCGATCCAGTGTTAATGGCATCCAGAAGTGTGGATCGGAGTCTAGGCTGCCCCGTTGGCTTTGAAGGTCATGAGCATACTCCCTGAGAAGTGAAAAAGTCATCTGGGCAGATAGACTAAAGGAGCCGAGGCTCATTGCGAACTTATCCTTGGAGGATATCTTTCCCGCATTGATAAAGTCTTGAAGTAAATGATAATCGATCTTTTCCAGGAGCTTCACCCGCTTAGAAGGTGAAATAGCCAGAAGGCCATAGTTGGCTAGCTTTTTTTTGCTCCAGTCTTCCTCTGTGATCGTGTCTAGGCTCTGACCGAGAATTTCGATATGGTGTTGCGGAACTTCATTGATATTGCTGTAAGGTATAAAAAGTTGGTCGCCCCAGAACACAGAAAGCCTTCCGGGGCGATTTTTCACAAAATGTGATGTTTGAAGGATGACAGCCTCAAGGATTGTCAGCTGGTTGTCCTCGAAAAAGCCGGGGAGTTTAATTGCTGATTTGTTGTTAAATTCACTGGCGGTGAGGGGAAAGAGCCTTTTACCCAATCCTGCTGTATGGTAAATGACTATGGATCCTCCCTGTTTCTGCATCTCATACAGATCGGTATTGTACATGAACCTCGCCTTCTCCTGAGCCTTATAATAGGCGTAGAGGGTGCCGAGTCCATTTCCGGCGCCGTTTGGCCAATCTTCACAAACAGCAATTACTACGGTGTCAGGCTTGGTAAAAAAACCTCGCATCTCTTTGAGCCGTTTTTGCCAATAGTTTTCTTGGCGAGGATTGCTTGTCGAAACAATAATGGCATCCATACAGCAATAATTATCCCATCTTTATCGAAACAAAGTGCATGTAATCTCCTTGCTTCACCAACAGTAGGATCGGCTTGTCGGAGTCAGCTTCCTTGAGGATCTTGTGGAACTCCTCGATCGTTTGCATTTCCGTGTGGTTGATAGCAACGATCAGCGTTCCCTGTTTTATCCCTGCCCAAGCGGCTGGACTTCTCGGCTCAACATTGGAGATGATAACACCATTCATCTCTGAGTACCCAAAGTTTCGGGCAATATCAGGAGTTAACGCCTCAACTTCAATGCCGAGTTTATCCTCTTTGAACTTGGCCTGCGCGACATTTTCGGAAAACTTACCAACGGTCATGGAGATATTTTTTCTACGCCCTTTTCGGAGAACAGTGAGGTTTATGTTTGAACCGGGTTTCATCAAAGAAACGGCGTTGCGCAAGGTGGCGATGTTGTTCACTTTTTTTTCGTCATATTCCAAGATGACATCTCCTTGTTGAATACCAGCCTTTTCCGCTGGGGAATCTTTGGTGACATCGGATACAAGAGCGCCTTCTGTGCTTTTCAGGCCGAAAGCTTGGGCGAGATCTTGGCTGATCTGCTGAAGGGATACACCCATAAATCCTCGGGCAACAGACCCTGTCTCGATAATTTCTTGCATGATATGTTTGGCTAGGTTGCTAGGGATGGCAAAACCAATACCCATGTAACCCCCGGATCCCATGCTTGTGACAATAGCGGTGTTCATGCCTATGACTTCACCGTTCAGATTCAAAAGAGGGCCTCCTGAGTTGCCGCGATTGATTGATGCATCGGTTTGGATGAAGTCTTCGACCTGCGCTAAGTCCAGGTTATTTCTTCCCTTGGCACTAACAATACCGGAGGTTACAGAAGCTTGCAGCCCCAAAGGGTTTCCTACCGCGACAACCCATTGTCCCACTTCTAAATCATCAGAATTTCCAAGGGGAAGGTAGGGAAGGTTTGTTGCGTCGATTTTTACCAAGGCAATATCGGTGTTGGGGTCGGTGCCGATTAATTTTCCTTCGAACTCACGACCATCGTTTAAGGAGATAGTAATTTCTGTAGCATTTTGGACGACGTGTCCATTGGTTAGAACATAACCATCACCGCTGACAATAAATCCTGAAGCCTGTCCCGTTTGAAGTTGCTCTTCAGGCTGGCTGCGTCTACCCCGCTCTCTTCTGGGAGCGTTAAAGAACTGCTGGAAGAAATTGTCATTAAAAAAGTCGAAAGGGCTTTCGTCTCCAGATTCTGGGCCATTATAGAACATTGAGGGGTGACTTTGTCCTGGTGTTTTGATTTGGATCGAAACAACAGCAGGAATTGCTTTTTTGGCTACACCGGTAAAACTAACAGGAG
>JAAKFP010000085.1 GCA_011065005.1 Chlamydiota bacterium
AGCTCTTCAGTTGCGAGGCGCAAATCTGCAGTCAACTTATTAGTTTCCAAAGATTTGCAACAAAGCAAGTGAAGATGATAGGACAGCATAAATGTAAAAGTTATTTTTTCTAGCTTCCTTAATAAGTGATATAAAACTGCTTTTCAGCAAGATCGATCAATGAGGCCACAACCTCCTCAGCATCTTCTCCAAAAGCAGACACTGTGATCTTTGCACCTTTTATTGCCGCAAGCATCAAAATTCCTAATATGGATTTCGCATTAACTTCCATCTTTTGATACCTGAGAAGCACCTCTGACTTGAAAGCAGAAGTGCATCTGACGATCTCTGTTGAGGGTCTGGTATGAAGTCCTCTATCATTCTTTACGATGAATGACCCCTTAACCTGGCACTCCTTCTTCTGTGCGATCATAACCATACGTAAACCTCAATTCTTAAGTTTTAAATTCAAATCTTACGTCTTTTGTCTTTTTGTGTACCTACAAGGATACGGTACTCCCTATTTACATGCAATTATTTTTTTCCACTTCTTGAAAAATAGGGTTATCGATACTATTTATGCCGAAACAAGAAAGGAGTACAGGAATATGGTTATCTCTCGAGATCAAGTACCTAAAGATGACAGTTGGAATGTGGAGGCGTTATATCCTACCTTCAAAGACTGGCAAAAAGAATTTGTGGAGAGGTTCCCAGAAGAGAAACAACCTCGCTGGCCAGAGATTGCCTCTTTTAAAGGGAGGCTCGGCGAGAGTACTGATACCCTGAAAGCCGCCATCGAGTGTTTGCTGCATATTGAAAGAACAGTAGAAAAGCTCTTCACCTATGCCCATTTGCGACATGACGAAGACATTGCAAATGATGAACATAAAGCTGCTTACCAACAAATCCTTGGGATCTACCACGACTTTGCACAAGAATCCGCGTGGTTTGAACCTGAAATCCTGACTCTCTCAAACGACAAAATCGACAATTTTCTTTCTTCACCAGAACTTAAAGAATACCGGTTCCACCTCGAAAAAATTCTACGAATAAAAAAACACACGCTTTCCGCAGAAAAAGAAGAGTTATTGGCTCTTGCTGGAAACGCTCTACAATCCCCTCTCAAGGCATTTTCAGCAATCAATGATGCGGATTTCAAATTCGGGAAAGTTTCAGATAGCGAAGGTGTTGAAAAAGAAATTTCCCACGCGTCTTATGGGATCTTCATTCGTGAACAAGATCGCCTTCTAAGAAAACATGCCTTCACGAAGTACTATGCAAAATATTCCGAATTCGAAAACACATTGGCAGAACTAATCAATGGCCAGGTACAAAGTCACCTTTTGAATGCCCGCGCGCGAAACTATTCTTCCTGTTTGGAAGCGGCATTATTCCCAAATAATATCGATCCGGAAGTCTGCCATTCTCTCATTCAAGCGGTAAACAGCAACATACACACCCTGCACAAGTATGTAGATCTAAGAAAAAAAGTTCTGGGTCTTGATGAACTCCACCTCTACGATATGTATGTTCCTCTAACGAGTGAAATCGACCTCAAGATGTCTTACGAAGAAGCTGAAGAAGTTATCATCGACGCAGTCACCCCTTTAGGCACTGATTACCAAAACGCAATAAGGAAAGGTTTTCTCAAAGAGCGCTGGGTGGATCGTTATGAAAATCAAAACAAACGCTCCGGAGCTTACTCCAGCGGCTGCTATGATAGCATGCCTTACATTCTAATGAATTATAAGGGGTTACTGCGTGACGTATTCACCTTAGCTCATGAGGCTGGACATAGCATGCACAGTCTTCTCAGTCATCAGAACCAGCCTTACCACTATTGCCAATACCCCATCTTCCTGGCAGAGGTTGCTTCCACCTTTAATGAAGATCTTCTAACCCGCACACTCTTGCAGAAATTTCAGAAGAAGGGAGAAAAAATCTATTTGATCAATCAAAAAATAGAAGATATCCGTACGACACTGTTCCGACAAACCATGTTTGCGGAGTTCGAACTTCTCATTCATGAATACGCCGAAAAGAACATTCCCCTGACTCCGACCCTTCTCAAGGAGGAATTTCGCAAGCTAAACCGCAAATACTATGGTGATTCTGTGGTTATCGACCCAGAGATCGATATCGAATGGGCGCGAATCCCCCATTTTTACTACAACTTCTACGTTTATCAATATGCCACAGGGATCAGTGCTGCCCTGACTCTGAGTGACCGCGTCGTCAATGGAGGAGACAAAGAACGGGAAGATTACTTATCTTTCCTCAAAGGGGGAGGCAGTCGTTATCCCATCGATCTTCTAGAGCTTGCAGGTGTCAACATGCGTGACCCGCAGCCCGTGCAGCAAGCGATCAAGAAGTTTGCGGATTTGGTCGATCAGTTGGAGGATTTATTGGAACCTTCCGATTTAGCACTTAAATGATGTTAGTGCTAAATTTGGCTTGCAGAAAAACCCCAAACCAGTTATTTTTACTTGTGAATTGATAAGAACCTAAATGGAAAAAGGAGTTTTTAACCATGACTCAAACTAAGGAAATGAATCCCACACAAAAAACAAAATTACAACCCCTCGGCAATCGAGTCCTCGTCAAGCGCTTGGAAGCAGAAGAAACCCTAAAAGGGGGCATCCTTCTCCCTGAAACCGCGAAAAAGAAACAAGAACAAGCCGAAATTATTGCTATCGGTACTGGTAAAAAGGACAAGCAAGGCAACGCGATACCGATTGCTGTTAAAGTCGGAGATATCGTTTTGATGGAGAAATACTCAGGTCAAGAAATCACCATTAAGGATGAAGAGTTTATCATCGTCAAAGCTGACGACTTGATTGCAATCATCGAAAAGTAAATTTTTAAAGAGGAGATAATAGAATCATGTCTGCAAAAGATATTAAGTACAAAGAAGAAGCGCGTCACAAAATTCTAAAGGGAGTACAAACTCTCGCTGATGCCGTCAAAATCACCCTTGGTCCAAGAGGGCGAAATGTTATTATTGACAAATCCTTCGGTGCTCCACACATTACCAAAGATGGAATCACCGTCGCGAAAGAAATTGAGCTCGAAGATAAACATGAGAACATGGGAGCTCAAATGGTAAAAGAAGTTGCCAGCAAAACCTCTGACAAAGCTGGTGACGGAACCACAACAGCAACTGTGTTGGCTGAAGCCATTTACAGGGAAGGTCTCCGCAACGTCACCGCCGGAGCCAACCCAATGGACCTGAAACGCGGCATGGAAAAAGCTGTTAAAGAAGTAATCGCTGGACTTCAAAAACAAAGCAAAAAAGTTGAAACCCAGCAGGAAATTGCGCAGGTCGCTTCCATCTCTGCAAACAACGACAAAGAGATCGGGGACATCATCGCCCAAGCTATGGAGCGGGTCGGAAAAGATGGAACCATCACCGTCGAAGAAGCCAAAGGGTTCGAAACCTCTCTCGATGTTGTTAAAGGAATGAACTTCGACCGTGGTTACCTCTCAGCATACTTCATGACAAACCCCGAAACACAAGAGTGCATCCTTGAAAACCCCTACATCCTCATTTTCGAAAAGAAAATCGCTGTAATCAAGGATCTTGTACCTATTCTACAACAAGTGGCTGAAAGCGGCAAAAGCCTGCTGATCATAGCCGAAGATGTCGAAGGGGAAGCACTGACCACGCTAGTAGTCAACCGCTTACGTGCCGGATTAAAAGTATCCGCAGTAAAAGCACCAGGGTTTGGCGATCGCCGTAAAGCAATGCTCGAAGATATCGCCATCCTTACTGGCGGAGAAATGGTCAGCGAAGAACTAGGCCAAAAGCTAGAGCATGTAACCATAGAAATGCTCGGCAGCGCAAAGAAGATCGTCATCAACAAAGAAGAAACGACGATCATCGAAGGCCTTGGCGATCCACAGAAAATTAAAGATCGCGTAGCACTGATCAAACGTCAGATCGATGAAACCGAATCCGACTATGACCGTGAGAAGCTGCAAGAGCGTCTAGCGAAACTCTCTGGTGGTATTGGTGTCATTAGTGTCGGTGCCGCTACCGAGATAGAAATGAAAGAGAAAAAAGATCGCGTAGAAGACGCACAACACGCAACAAAAGCTGCCGTGGAAGAAGGAATTCTCCCTGGCGGTGGTGTCGCATTCGTGCGGTGCTTCCCCGCTCTTAAAAAACTCGCAGATTCCCTCGCCGGCGACCAGCAAACCGGAGCCAAGATCATCATCAAAGCTCTCTCTGCACCTATGCGCCAAATTGCCACCAACGCTGGACAAGAGGGATCCATCATCCTGCAAAAAGTCGAACAGCTCCCGGAAAAAAGTGGGTACAATGCCCTTACCGACGAGTATGTTGACATGATCGAAGCTGGCATTCTCGATCCTACAAAGGTAACACGCCTTGCTCTGGAAAATGCCGCTTCCATTGCAGCAATGCTTCTCACTACCGAAGCCATTGTTGCCGAATTCCCAGAAGATAAGGCCGCATCCCCAGTGCCCGCGGGTATGGACTACTAACAAAAAAAAGCCCACCCCCACGGGGTGGGCTTTTTTTCCCATCAACTAAAATCTTTCTTTGCAGGCAACGTTGGTTCCGCCCGAGGCTGCATGCTGCTTCACGGCTTGACCGTCCGCGGCGAATTCCACTTCCTTTTTTATATGTAGTGTAGTAACAAATTAGGAACTTTACATCCGTTCAGTCACCATATTAACCGCGAAGAACGCGAAGAAAGCAAAGAATACGCGAAGAAATAAAAAAACTTCGCGTTTTCTTCGCTTCCTTCGCGATTAACTAAGTGGGCTGAACGGTTACGTAAATTTATACTGTCCTTGAAGGAAATGCTCATAGAAAATACAATTACAAATCTAATATCTGGAGGGTACCTTGCACACTACACAAATCGCAGGAGATGGCACTCCCCTTCTCATGTTGCATGGCTGGGGGCAATCGCAAGAAAATTTGCATCCTCTCGCAGAACTCCTTGCACCCATTTCTCAGCCACATCTCATCGACCTCCCGGGTTTCGGAAAATCAGAACCTCCACCATCCGTTTGGAGTGCCTTCGATTATGCGGACGAGATGATCCGCTACCTCGACATGCAAAAGATTGAAAAGGTTTCTCTTTTAGGACATTCCTTTGGAGGCAAAGTCGCCATGTGTATAGCAATACGCTATCCTCAGAGAGTGCACCGCCTCATCCTTCTGGCCCCTTCGGGATTAAAACCAAAGCGAAGGATCTCCCAGAAAATACGTATAAAGCTGATCATTACAGTGGGAAAGCTGCTAAAATCGTATGACAATATTTCTGGCTCACAACACTATGGCAGTCATTTTATCCCCCGCTTTGGGTCAAGTGATTACCAAAACGCAGGAATCATGCGACCGATACTAGTGCGATCGGTCAACGAAGATCTTTCCTCCGACGTCCAACAAATCCACTGTCCAACACTAATCCTTTGGGGAAAGAATGACACAGAAACTCCCCCCGAAATTGGTTGTCGACTGCACAGCCTGATCACCGGAGCAAAATTGGTTCTGTTTCCTTATCACGGACATCACCTCTTTCAGGATGTTGGATCCCACCTTTGCGCAACCTATATCCGTCCCTTTTTGCAGGAGACCAAATGATCTACTGGACCTCTCTAACCTTTTTCTTGCTTAGCTGCATTCTCTTTACCATCAAACGACTCTTGCGCTATCTTCGATACCTACAGCAGGAAGAATACAGCCCAGGACGCTTTCTCCATTGGGTGTGGCAACATCGCGCTTTCGATCGTCGTGGCTCACTGGTTCTCCTTCTGATGGGACTCTGTTTCCCTTTCTTCCCTTATCTTTCACAGTTCATCGGTTCTCTCTGTATCATTGGAATTTCACTTTGGGAAGAAGATCCCCGAAAGAAAGGAAAGTTGCGGCTTATCATGACACCACGAGCTCAACGCATATACTTTGCAGCTCTTTCGGTTTATTTCTTGATGCAGGTTCCTGCACTTCTACTTTCACAAAATCTGTTCTGGGTCGTGCAGATCTTTCTGTTCCAACTCACACCATTATGGCTCGTAGTTTCCGTATCCTTGCTATCTTGGGACGAAAGCCGCCGACAAAAAAAACTCATTCTCGAAGCCAAGCAACGTTTTGCTGAAACATCTCCCTATGTCATCGGAATCACCGGCAGCTATGGAAAAACCAGCACAAAGGATGCTTTGGGCAACATTCTTCAAGTTGCCCTAGCTCCAACATTCTGGCCCGAAAAAGGGGTCAACACCCCCATGGGAATCACTCGTGAGATTCGTACAAAACTGTTCCCTGGAGCGGAGTACGCGGTCATCGAAATGGGAGCATACGGTCGAGGTTCGATCAAAAGGCTATGTGCCCTCACACCCCCACATGCCGGCATTATTACTGGTATTGGCATTGCTCATCTTGACCGCTTTGGAGATCAACAAACCATACAACGCGCCAAGGGAGAACTCGCTCAAGCAATCCCGGAAGAGGGAATCCTTGTTTGCAATGGTGACAACCCAGGAGCGCGCAATATCGCCAAAGATAATCCAAAAGCGCAAACCCTTTTGTATGGCTTTGACAACAAAGAGAACGACCTAGATTGCTGGATCTCTTCAGCCGACACAACCCCCAACGGATCGTTGTTTACACTGCACTGGAAGGAAACCTCCTACGAAGGAACCACTCCCCTACTAGGTACGCCCGCCCTTTCCAATATTGCTGCCGCATTCACTATGGCGTGCGCTCTTGGCACACAACCAGAATTTGCCCTCGCCGCCATCGCAAATCTAAAATCGGTAAACAATCGATTGGAACTGCATAAAGATGAAGAGATCACTTATCTAAAAGATGCCTACAATTCGAATCCAGAGGGTTTTGCCTCAGCACTGGAAGTGCTTTCAACCATTCCCGCAAAAAGTCGAATCCTGATGACTCCCGGCATGATTGAACTTGCCAACCAAAATTATGAACAACACGAGAAAATTGGTCGGAAAGCAGCGCAAGTATGTGATTTAGCCATCATCGTAGGAACCACAAATCGTGAAAGCCTGACCAGAGGACTACAATTAGGCGGAATGCCTTCAGAGAAAATCGTGCATACGCAAAATCGCGATCAAGCGTTTCAGGAGCTTCATTCTCACTTAGAAGCGGGAGATGCTGTGCTCATTGAAAATGATTTACCCGATCTTTTTGAAACCGCGGAGAAATTCTAGTGAACAAAGAAAAAGTTGCCGTAATGTTTGGAGGCCGTTCAGCAGAACATGAGATCTCCGTGATCACAGCCTTGCAAGCAATCCAAGCGATAGATCCCCTCCGCTACGAAGCAATTCCTGTCTACCTTTCCCTCAATGGAAAATGGTACACCGGCGACGCCCTTCTCAATCGACAATTCTATAAAAACCTCCCCCACACTCTATCCCAAGCTGAAGAGGTCTCCCTCCTTCCAGACCCTGCGGTGGGAGGCTTCACTCGACTGCCAAACCAGCAAAAGATCCCCGTAGATCTCTGTCTGCTAGCCTTCCATGGACAGTATGGCGAAGATGGCTGCGTACAAGGACTGTTGGAACTGGCAGGACTCCCCTACACAGGCTCAGGAGTTCTCTCCTCAGCCCTCACCATGAATAAATACCAATGCAAAGCAGTTCTTCAAGCACATGAAATCTCTGTATTGCCCTCTGTTCTCGTAACAAAAACAGAAGCGATAGATAGCCTAGAATCCGCACGAAACAAGATCCTCAAATCCTTGCGGTACCCACTTTTTATCAAACCCAATCACCTAGGGTCTAGCGTTGGCATTTCGATGGCTAAAGATGAACGGACACTAAATGCTGCCCTGGCAAAAGTGTTTCAATATGACGATACAGCTCTTGTCGAACCCCACATCGAACAACTCCTCGAACTCAACGTTGCCGTCCTTGAGGGAGAGCCACCCATTGCGTCAGTCATTGAAATCCCAATCGCTAGCAAAGAAGCGCTAAGCTACGAAGATAAATACATGCGTGGCGGAAGCAAAACCACGGGAGGACAAAGTAGCGGAATGGCGGGGTTAACTCGCATAATTGATCCTGTGGATATCGACCCCACCCTCAAGGATCAACTGAAAAGCGAAGCGATCAAAGCTTTTAACCTCCTCGAATGCTCGGGAGTGTGTCGGTTGGACTTTATCTATGACCTCAAAGAAGAAACACTCTATTTCAACGAACTCAACCCCATTCCCGGCTCGCTGGCATACTATCTGTGGGATAAAGCTGAACCCCCTCTCCTCTATACAGAGCTCCTCGACCGACTGCTCCAAAGTGCCAAGAAGCGAAAAGCGATGCACTATTCCCTAAGAAAAAATCTCGGTTTTCACGCGCTCTAAGGGAAATAAATTTGGGAGTACGGGGACTTGTCCTTGCAGTTTTACATAAGTTTTTCTCGACAAAAATATCTTCTTCTGCGGTCTTATTTGTGCACCTGAAAGAAATGTAAAACTTCAGAGGCGCGGTAGCGCCAAAAGGTGCAAGCCCCCTGTGAAGCGTTAGCGGAACGGGGGGGGTAAATGTGAAAGAAGGGTAAATAG
>JAAKFP010000086.1 GCA_011065005.1 Chlamydiota bacterium
TCCTTTTTCGCACTTGAAAGTTCTTAATGGCCTAATATTAATGATGAAAAATTATTACTTTCTAGCAACAGCACTACCAGATTTGCAGATAGGAACACCGCCAGACATCTCTTTCAAAACTTTCGATTTTCTTTTAAAGATGAATCTGGCTCCGGAAGATTACCAGCAGTCTGTTGTTATGCGTCGGTATTACGATATTCAAAACATTCGGTTTTTTTGGATGGAAGAAGAATGGGATCCGCGTGGATACTATAATGAGAATGAGTTGGAGGAGGCACTCTTAACACAAATGGGGTTGCCAGGATATGTTTATGAGTATTTAGAAAAATATGAGCATCTTGAAGAAAGACTGCACAACTTTCCAGCTTTGGTCTCCGCATACTTCCTGAATGAAATTGCCGCGGCTGAAGGTTTTTTGCGGGAATATCTCATCTTCGAAAGGGAGTGGCGATTGGTGTTGGCGGGTTTCAGAGCAAAAAAATTGGGAAGGGATGTGGTTGCAGAGTTGCAGTTTGAAGATCCCTATGATGAGGTTGTCGCGCAGATCCTTGCGCAAAAAGATGCCGAGTCTTATGAGCCGCCCACACGTTATGGTGATCTTAAGGCACTTTTCGAGGAACATTATGATGCCCCTTTGGAACTCTATCAGGCGATGTGTGAATATCGATTCCAGAAAGTTGAAACGATGTATGGTATCGATGTGTTTTCCATAAGCAGGATTTTAGCCTATATGGCACAGCTCATCATCGTCGAAAAGTGGTTGGAGCTAGATAAGAAACAAGGATTACAAGTTGTTGACGAAATAGTTAAGGAAGCATCATGAGTAAAGCTGTTACTGAATCAAATAAAGAAAAAAATAACTTAGGACGCGTTGTAAAGGCATTTGGCAACCTTTTAAGCGTTGAGTTTTCAGAAAGTATCCGACAGGGTGAAGTTGCCATGGTTCAGCTGGAAGATTTAGAGCTGAAAGCAGAGGTGATTGAGATCACTGGCAATATTGCCAAAATCCAAGTTTATGAAGACACCAAAGGGGTGAAGTTAGGTACTCCAGTTCGATTCACCGGAGACCTACTTGAGGCAGAACTTGGGCCTGGGCTGCTGTCGTCGATTTTTGATGGGTTGCAAAACCCCCTTGTTGACGTTGCTGACGTAGCAGGACTTTTTCTTCCCAGAGGAGTGTATAGGTTGGCATTACCGCGGGATAAGCATTGGGAGTTCGAACCAACAGTGAGTCCTGGTGATGTCGTCAGAAGGGGGAATACTTTAGGAACCACTTTGGAGGGACGTTTTCAGCATCGAATAATGGTCCCGTTTGCCCTTTATGGTAAATACAAAATCACGTGGGTGATTGGTCCCGGCTCCTATAATGTCGACACTGTAGTAGCTAAAGCTGCCGACGAACATGGACATGAACACGAATTTAGAATGGTGCAGAAATGGCCTATTAAGACCGCTCTAATGGAGGGGGAAAAGGTCAAGCCGAAGCGGATGATGGATACAGGGTTGCGCATTCTCGACACCCAAGTCCCTGTTGTGAAAGGGGGAACTTTTTGTAGTCCTGGACCTTTTGGTGCGGGGAAGACCGTTTTGCAGCACCATTTAGCAAAGTACTCCTCGGTGGATATCGTCGTCGTTGTTGCTTGTGGGGAGAGGGCAGGAGAGGTCGTTGAGTTGCTTCGAGAGTTTCCTCATCTTATCGATCCACACACTGGTGAGACGTTGATCACTCGTACGGTGATCATCTGTAACACCTCCTCGATGCCGGTAGCTGCACGAGAGGCATCTATATACATGGGAATAACCATTGCTGAGTACTACCGACAGATGGGGCTCGACATTCTCCTTTTGGCAGATTCTACCTCGCGATGGGCGCAAGCATTGCGGGAAATGTCTGGTAGGCTTGAGGAAATACCTGGCGAGGAAGCATTTCCTGCGTATCTGGCTTCAAGGATTGCCGATTTTTATGAACGCTCTGGTGTTGTAGCGTTAGAAGATGATAAACAGGGGTCTGTGACTATAGGTGGCGCCGTTTCACCCGCAGGGGGAAACTTTGAAGAACCCGTCACACAGGCTACGCTCTCTGTTGTGGGTGCTTTCCATGGGCTTTCTAAGGAAAGGTCTGATGCCCGCCGTTATCCTGCCATTGATCCTCTTATCTCCTGGTCAAAATATGTTGATGATGTCGGTAGAGAGCTGGAATCACAACAGGAGGGCTGGGGTGATATGGTCAAAAAGGCGGATTGGTTCCAGCGGAATGGTGATGAGATTGGTAAGAGGATGGAAGTCGTTGGGGAAGAGGGGACCGCTATCGATGAGATGATGATCTATTTGAAAGCCGAATTATACGACTTTAGCTATCTGCAGCAAAATGCTTTCGATAAAGAAGATGCCTACTGTCCATTAAAGCGGCAGATCGTACAGTTTAAATTGATCAATCGCATTTTCGATACGAAATTCCATTTTGAAAGTCATGATGAAGCTCGTGAGTTCTTTTTGAATTTGCAAAACCAAGTGAAAAACTTGAACTTTATGTCGTTTGATTCGGGAGAGTTCAGAAGCGCTTTAGAAAAAGTCGACGCGCTGATTTTAAACAAAGAACTGCAAGAAGCGGGATAATATGAAAACAGTTTATGATAGAATCAAAGATATGCGCGGAAACCTGATCACGGTAACTGCCGAAGGGGTAAGCTTGGGGGAATTGGCCCGTGTGGATCTTAAGGATGGGCGAAGCATTTATGCTTCAGTTCTTCGCATTGATGGTCAAGAGGTGACACTTCAAGTTTTCCAAACCACGCGAGGGATTTCTACAGAAGACAAGGTAACTTTTTTAAAAAGACAAATGGAAGCCACCTATGGTGATGCATTGTTAGGTCGACGGTTGAGTGGGGCGGGAGACCCTATAGACGGTGGACCAGATATTGTTGGAGAACCTATCAACATTGGAGCGCCATCCTTCAATCCTGTGCGCCGGATTATCCCTCGAGAGATGGTTCGAACCAATATTCCAATGATCGACATGTTCAACACCCTGGTGAAATCGCAAAAAATCCCTATTTTCTCTGTTGCCGGAGAACCTTATAACAAGCTTCTGATGCGAATCGCAAACCAGACGGATGCAGATGTTGTTGTCATCGCTGGAATGGGTCTGACCTTCAGCGAATATCAATCTTTCATCGATAATGCTGAAGAGGCCGGAACGATGAACAAAACCATCATGTTTGTCCATCGCGCTACAGATCCTGCGGTAGAATGCATATTGGTTCCAGATATGGCCTTAGCATGTGCAGAGAAGTTCGCCATCAATGACAAGCATGTTATCGTTTTGCTGACAGATATGACAGCGTTTGCCGACTCCATCAAAGAGATCGCCATTACTATGGATCAGGTGCCGTCAAACCGGGGATATCCGGGGTCTCTGTATTCTGATTTGGCTTCACGTTATGAGAAAGCTGTACTGATTGAGGGGAGTGGATCCATCACAATCGTAGGCGTAACAACCATGCCAGGAGGTGATGTCACACATCCCATTCCCGACAACACAGGATACATCACGGAGGGACAGTTCTATTTGCATAATGGAAATATCGATCCTTTTGGTTCGCTTTCTCGCTTAAAGCAGCTCGTCATTGGGAAGGTTACTCGTGAAGACCATGGGGACCTTGCCAATACGATGATCCGACTTTATGCCGACTCTAAAAAGTCGAAAGAACGATTGAGTATGGGATTCAAGTTGTCCCGCTGGGATGAGCAGCTTCTTCGTTATTCCTCCCTTTTTGAAAAGAAAATGATAGATTGGAATGTAAATTTACCATTAGAAAATGCTTTGGACCAGGGTTGGAAAATACTATCTGAGTGCTTTAAAGCGGAAGAGGTTGGAATACGTGAAGATATTTTAAAGAAGTACTGGCCCTGATTGGGTACTAGTTATGGCTGATATAAAACTTACAAAAAATGAATTGAGGGCGCAGGAAAAGCGTCTGGGACAGCTGAAAAAGTATCTCCCGACTCTTCAGCTAAAGAAGGCGATGTTGCAATCGGAGATTTATGAAGCACGGCTAGAAATCCAGAGATGTGAACATGAATTCGAACGGAAATTTTTAAAAGTAGAACAATACTCATCCCTTCTTTCGACACAGATCTCTATGGATTTCTCTCAGTTTGGAAAGATCTCTGCGGTAAAGAAACGTTACGATAATATTGCAGGTGTGGAGATTCCCTACTTTGAGTCGATCACCTTTGAAGAGATCGATTACAACCTCTACGACACTCCTCCCTGGCTAGATACTATTATCCTTGACTTGCGATCTCTGGCCGAAGCCAAAGTGAGAGTTGTGATCGCAGAAGAGAAAAAAAGGGCATTGGAAAAAGAGTTGCGCCTCGTTTCTATTCGGGTCAATCTCTTTGAAAAAGTACTCATTCCAAGAGCACAGAAGAACATCAGAAAAATCAAAGTGTTTTTGGGAGATCAGGAGCTCGCGGGGGTGTCGCGAGCGAAGGTGGCGAAAAGAAAAATTGAAAAACATAAAGAAGAATCGCGTTCAAAAGAATTAGTCGTTTGAGGTTGTATTTATGCGTTTGGATGTGAAGAAATACTTATTTGTCGGATACCATAGGGTTCTCGAACAGTTTTTCCTGAAAGCTCAGGAAGCAGCGTTGGTGCATTTTATCGAGACAGGCCATCTTAAAACTAAAGAGATGCCGAATGATATCCAGAACATGATGACTGCTATAAAAATCTTGGGAGAGCTGCCAACCCTTGATCAAGAAAGACCAGAAGACTACTTTGAAACAGATTCAATTACTGACAAAGTTCTCGAAATCAGACACGCCATTGAGAAACTCGAAGAAGAGCAGCGCATGATGCGTCTTGAAATTGCCAGGGTAGAGGTTTTTGGTGAATTCTCTATGGAAGATATCGCTTACTTGGAAAAAGAGGGGAATCGGAAGGTGCAGTTCTTTTTCGCAAAAAGAGGTGCTGTTGACGGGGTGTCTTTGCCGAAAGAGTTAGTGCGCGTGGCTTCTGATCATGGCTTAAATTATTACATCGCGATCAACCCACAGCCTATGCAGTACGAGAACATGATCGAAATGCGTATCGAACATGAGCTGGGAACCTTAAAGAAGCGTTATGCGCAAATCCAACACGAGATTGCTGAAAAAGAACAGGAACTGAAAGCCTATGCCAAGTACAACCAGTTCCTTCATCAGGGGTTAGTCAGGAAATACAACGACTATAACCTCGAAACAGCGAAAAAATCTGCTAACCCCGAAATGGAAGGAAACCTATTTGCTGTAGAAGGATGGGTGCCAGAGAATAAGATCGACCAACTTCATGAGATGTTGAAGGAGTTAGATGTCCACGTTGTTGAAATTGCTATCGAACCTAATGAACTGGTTCCAACATTTTTGGAAAATAAGGGGGCTAGCCGCATTGGGGAAGACCTCGTTCACATCTACGATACCCCAGCCAATACTGACAAAGATCCCTCCCTATGGGTGCTTCTGTCCTTTGCCATATTTTTTGCAATGATCATTGGAGATGGCGGGTATGGATTGGTTTTTTTATGTGCTGCTCTCTATTTTCGCTATAAAAATCCAAAACTTCAAAAAACGCCTAATCGAATTTGGAAACTTTGCGTCATTCTCTTTAGCTTCTGCATTTTGTGGGGAGTTCTGACCAATTCCTTCTTTGGAATCAACTTCGCACCCGATAGTAGTGTAAGGAAAGTTTCTGTACAGAACTGGATGGTCGAAAAGAAAGCTGCCTACCACTTTGAAAAGAAAGACCAAGTCTACAAAGGTTGGGTTGCTGAATACCCTGAACTCGAAAATGCTACAACCTCTCAAGAGTTCTTGCTTGGTGCAAAAAAGGAGAGCAATGGAAAAGTAACGTATGCAATGCTCAATTCCTTTTCAGATGGAATCATGATGGAGCTGGCATTACTCGCAGGTATCATCCACATATGCCTTTCTCTTCTTCGGTATCTTGACCGCCATTGGGCGGGGATCGGATGGATCATCGCCATCATAGGCTGTTATCTCTCCTTCCCAAAAATGCTGCAGGCAACATCGTTGATGCATTATATCTTTGGAGTGGATAGAGAATTGATCGCTGTGGAAGGGGCGTATATGATCTATGGAGGTCTGGCGTTAGCACTTGTTCTGGCTCTTATCAAAGATAAATTCCTTGGACTATTAGAGATCACAAATCTAATACAGATATTTGCCGATATCTTATCCTACCTACGTCTCTATGCCCTGGGATTAGCTGGAGCGATCATTAGTGGTATTGTCAATGATATTGCTGGATCCATTTTCTTTTTGGGTGGCGGTCTACTCCTGCTTCTCGGTCATAGCCTTAACATGGCATTGGCAGTCATTGGCGGTGTGATCCATGGCTTACGTCTGAATTTTATTGAATGGTATCATTATAGTTTTGAAGGGGGAGGGAAACTCTTTAATCCCCTCCGAAAAATGAAAATTGAATAAACTTAGTAAGGAGAGTTTAAAATGGAATTTGATATGGTTGGACCCGCATTAGCGCTAGGTTTGAGCGCTATCGGTAGCAGCATAGGCTGCGGAATCGGAGGAATGGCCTCCCACGCAGTGATGAGTCGTGTGGAGGAAGGACATGGTAAATTTATCGCAATGTCCGCGATGCCATCTTCTCAGATGTTTTATGGCTTTATTCTGATGTACCTCATGAGTGGTGCGATCAAGGCCGGAACCCTATCTCCAATGTCAGGGATAGGAATTGGATTTGCTTCAGGATTGGCTATTATGGTCTCTGCAATCTACCAAGGTAGAGCAGCTGCTAGCGGCATCCAGGCTACAGCAAAACAACCCGCAATATTCGGTAAGTGTCTTGCCGCTTTGGGTATCGTAGAATCATTTGCCCTATTTGCATTTGTGTTTGCACTCATGCTTTTCTAACAATAGACTATGGATAGAGGATAAATAAAATATGGAATATCGTATTGAAAAAGACAGCATCGGCGAAATCAAAGTTTCCGCAGATAAATACTGGGGACCTCAAACCCAGCGGTCTCTGCAGAATTTCCAGATTGGCGGACAGAAGATGCCCCTCGAAGTCGTTTACGCTTTTGCAGTGATCAAAAAAGCGGCCGCGGTAGTCAACCATGAGCTCGGTCTGCTGCCTGAGGATAAAAAGGAGGTCATTTGCGACGTCTGCGATGAAATTCTTAGCGGCAAGCTCGACGACCATTTTCCTCTAGTCGTGTGGCAAACGGGTTCTGGCACACAAACCAATATGAATGTGAACGAGGTGATCAGCAATCGTGCGATCGAGAAGATGGGAGGGGAGATAGGAAGCAAAACACCTATTCACCCTAACGATGATGTCAACAAATCTCAGTCTTCCAACGATACGTTTCCTGCGGCCATGCATATCTCAGCCGTAACATTGATTTATAATAAACTGCTACCCAATGTCAGAATACTTCGGGATACTCTGCAAAGAAAAGTGGAGGAGTTCATGAAGGTCGTCAAGATCGGACGCACTCACATGATGGATGCTACGCCGCTGACGTTGGGTCAAGAGTTTTCTGGGTATGTCAGCCAGATTGACCACGGGATCAAAGCGATCGAAAACGCTTTGCCCCATCTATCAGAAATTGCCCTTGGCGGCACAGCAGTCGGGACCGGGATCAACACCCATCCCAAATATGCGGACCGTGTTGCCGAACTGATCAGCGTCATCACCGGCTTTCCCTTTGTCTCCGCTCCGAATAAATTCGAAGCCCTTGCCGCCCATGATGCGGTGGTTGAGATGAGCGGCGCTCTAAAGAGAATAGCTTGTTCGTTTATGAAAATCGCTAATGACATTCGCCTCATGGCCTCCGGACCTCGCTGTGGGATCGGAGAAATTTCCCTGCCAGCAAATGAGCCGGGATCCTCTATCATGCCGGGAAAAGTCAATCCCACACAGTGTGAAGCGATGACACAGGTTGTCGCACAAGTGATCGGTAACGACATGACGATTTCCTTTGCAGGATCACAAGGGCATTTTGAACTTAATGTCTATAAAACGGTGATGATCTACAATCTGCTTCAATCCATTCATCTCCTTGCTGATGCCGCCGTCAACTTTAACGACAAGTGTGCCATAGGGATTGAAGCAAATGAGGAGAGAATCCAAGAGCTCCTGAACAAGTCTCTTATGCTTGCTACAGCTTTGAATACAGAGATTGGCTATGACAACGCAGCAAAGATTGTGAAAAAGGCGCACACCGAGGGGATCACTCTAAAGGAATCTGCTTTAAGTCTAGGGATCCTCAACGAGAAGCAGTTCAACGAAATCGTCGATCCCTCCAAAATGGTGAATTTGTAAGGAATTTATTTCACCACAGTCTCTATGCTGATTTTTAGCATTTGAAAGAAAAAGGTCCTCGAACTAGGCTTAATTCAAATCAAAAAAGAAACCTAGGAGGACCTAAAATGAAGAAGTATGATTATACAGGAAAAA
>JAAKFP010000087.1 GCA_011065005.1 Chlamydiota bacterium
CAATATAAGCGAACGGTGTCGTTATGTCCTTTATTTTTTATTTGATAAAACATTTTTTCTGATTTTCTCCCTAGAGGAAAAGGAAGAATTTACTAGGACTCCCTAGGGAGTCCGAATTGCTGAGTTTACCTAGGTCCTGTTGTCTTTAAATGCGGGCTTAATGTACACTCAAAGCACTTTTTGAATGAACGAATATTTACCTATTGGAGAAAGCCATGAATAGTTTCCCCTCATTATCCCCTAGAATAGCAGAGTATCATGATCATAGGCAGACAATTACTTTTACTACTAAGCCCCCGAATGCCGCAATGGCAGAAGTAGCCGAACATGGCACGAATGTTCTGGCATCATATACCATCCATCCCAATATTTTAGAGATGGAAGAGGTGCCGATAGGAATGAGAACGACCTGTAAAAAAACGATCCGTTGGCTCCTTCAGCATCAATATGTTCCGATTATTGAAAAAGACAATCTCCTTTTTAAGCCACCTCAATATGAGCTGTCTACATCAAAATGGACATCGGCAGGAAAATTGACGGTGCCGGGATCAGCGTCCGTTCCTAATATTACAGCGTTTCCATCAATTAAAGCTGCACCCGCACCTATTGTTCCACTGAATATTCATACGTTTGCTATTGGACTCAATAATGAGATACAAATATGGGATGTAGAAAAAAAAGAATGTATAGAAACCATTAAAGTGGCTGGGGGTTATGTCCCTCGCCTTTTTCATGTGCGGGGGAAAACATGGCTAAGTTATGGCTTCCATGTAGACTTGCATGAATCCTGTTCAAGGTACCTGTGGGATCCAGATACAAAAACACTCTTCTTATCTCCCAAAACTGATCATAAATTTGTCGACATCTGGGATAGATTACAAGATGGTAGATTGCTTGTTGGAAATGATTCTTTCATAGGCCTGTGGAATCTCGATTATAAAGATGGTAGAGAAGGAGGCTTGTGTCTTATTGATAAAAGCGCGTGTATTGGTGCGGCTATCGTTCTGGATGATAATCATTTTGCAGTTGGATCAGAATGCAACGTTAAGATTTATAATACAGGAACACTTGCGTGTATTCAGTTGCTTAATGGTCATGATGCACCGATATGTAGACTAGAAGTGCTTGCAAATGGAACACTGGTCTCTTCAGATAGAAAAGGAGTTGTAAAGGTTTGGGATACGGACAAGAATCAATGCATGCACACTGATCATGCCGTCCCGTTTGAAATTGATCCGGCAGGACTGACCAAGTCAAATGCCTTTTATGTTTTGCAGGAGGGTGCCATTGCTATCCCCCATCATTCACAATTGCAAATCTATCATCCAGAAAAAGGGGATCGTCTACAATCTTTTGATGTACCGTTAGAAACCCATTTTATTGATGTGCGCCAGGGCAATATTGGCCAGGACATCACCCTTCATTCCGATCATTTTATTAGAGTGTGGGACCCTCAAGGAAAGTGTATCCAAAAGTTTCAATGCAATGAGATATTTAAAGTGCGAAAAGATCGTTTTCCCATAGGACCATCTTTTGATGAGCATATCTCAATCCTTGATTCTGAGTTACGTGTCATTCGTTTTGAAGGTCATGATGCGCCTCTTGTTCAAACCATAGATTTGAAACATAGAGGGCTATTAGGTGTTTTTAACGATCATATAATGCTTTGGGATGTAAAAACAGGAAAAGGCATTAAAAATATTCCATACACAGAAGGGGTGATTTCGCGAGTTATTACATTGCAAAACAACACAGTGGTGGGGGTTTCAGGCACCAGAGTACTGCTTTGGGATTTAGCAACAGAGAGTCGCCTTGGTTCTTTTGAAGTTGGAGAGGGTCCAATCACTCATCTTATGTCATACCAAGGTGACAAAGTGCTGATAGCAACAGAAAAATATGTGAAAATTTTGGATGAAAGAATAGAAAAATGTTTACATATCTTTCAACCAACTGAAGGTCGTTCTGTCTTTCAAGTTCACATAGTTAATGATAAAAAAATTGTCCTTGAAACAATTAATGTCCAAGGGATTCACAGTGTGGACATTTGGCAGCCAGGGTATGAGAAAGATAATATTTGTCGACCCCAACAGACTCTTCTACATGCTTCTAAGGATGGGATACTTATTTTTTTGGATCACCACAACTTAGCATCCCCTCCTAAACAAACTGCTTACGAAGTATTTGATGCTAAGAACAACGAGGTTTTGAAAAGAGGTATGAGAGGATACTATTGGCAGCGCAAGGATGGTATGTCATCTCATAATTCTCCTAACGTCACAACTGAGTTCTGCATCCTCGAGGATAGTACCCCTGTAATAGTAGAAATTCATTCCTCAAAGGGTTACATCGGTACATCATTTACTCGTTACTGTCCGACTCAAACAATTGGCGTTCATGGTGGTGAATATCATGGTTGGAATATGCGTTCTATTGGACGGAGCGGAAATATGACTCTATTGCACATGAATCAGAATGAGACGCGCAATTTCCGTGAATCCCTATTCTGGAATGAGAATCAACAATCTCAACTTAATGGATGGATAATGCAATTGCTTGCAGACGGGAGGAGGATAGTCTTATCGGGTAACAATGTTTTAGAGGTATGGGATAACAAGGGTAAGCATTTGCATGATCTTGAATGCGAACCTAGAGAGCAATGGAAAATTATCGAGAGTGTTGAAGGAAAAATCGTTGGCGAATCAGACGATCATATCATTCGCGTTTGGGATTCAGAGACGGGAAAATGCTCACAAACTATTTCTGGAACCATTGCTCATATTCTTGATAGTGGAGAAATCATTATTCAGACACACCGTGATATGATCAAGATGTGGGATCTCTATACAGGAAAATGTGTCACGGAATTGGAAGGTAAAACAGAAAATGTAAGGGCAGTTTTGGAAGATGGTAGTATTTTCCTGCAATCTTCTTCCCAAAAAGATGAACTGGAAATTTTTACACTTTGTTCTCAAGATAATACAGGAGACTTGGGCGCTGCATTTGTAAAGCCGATAGATCATGCCACCGGACATATCTTGGCGACAATCAAGCGAGACGAGCCGGAAAGTGATCTATCCATGATCTGTCCTCTTACACAAGAACTGGTTGTTGACCCCGTTGTGGATAATCATGGACATACCTTTGAAAGAAAAGCGATTGAAGAGCACATAGAGCGGTGTAAAAATGGACCTGTTTCGTCTCCTCATCCACTTAAACCCTCGTCTGCAGATTCTAATGAAGAACCAGCGACAAAAGATCCCTGGTGTCCCGTAAGCAAAGAACCTATTACAAATCTGAGTCCCAATTTGGTTGTCAAAGGACTAGCAGATGATATGCGTGCCCACCCCCCTATCCCTATTCCATCTGTGCTGCAAGGGCGAGAGATCGAAGAAAATCGGAAAAAAGTTACGCTTTATCATACTTTAGCTCAAGAATTCGAAAATGATAACGAGCTAGACAAAGCCTTGTATCAGTATCAAGAAGCCCTAAATTACACCTCACGCAGTAAGGATTATGCTCCTATTGCTGCTATCTTGTTAAAGCAAAAGATGCGATTAAAGGCTGCCTTAGCCCACCTCTACCTTGCTAAGTTGCAAATAAGGGAAAAAAGGCTAACAAGCAGCATGACAAGTATAGAAACAGCTTTACAACTCTACCCTTTTTCAGAGTTACAGGAGGCGTTAGTCGCTGGAAATCTCTCTTTATCCCTCGATCAGGAGGGGGCTGCAAAATATTATCTTCGCCTAGCTGAAGATTATCTGAAACAAGATCGCATTCGAGATGCTGTACGATGTTATGAAAGGGCATATGCTTGCCAACCTGATTTACTTGCTGATTGTGATCCGCTATTAAAACTCTACGAAACCCCTAAGCAAAAAGCTCACCTTTGCATTCGGGGAATTTTACATTTTGGTCCAAAAGACCTTGCCATGGCGACACGGCTTTTTGAGCGAGCAAAAGGGCTAAAAAGTCCGGAAGTGTATTTAGCCTATATCCATCAACTCCAATCTGTAGAAGACGAGAAAAAGAAATATGAAACCTACCGTCTTCTAGCTAACCTATACAAAGAATTAGATGACTTTCCCAACTATACCGCAACGTTGCAAAAAATGATTCATTGGAAAACAGAGGAAGGTTTTGCGGAGTTGTCAGCTGCATTAGTTAGCAATAACGAGCATGATCGAGCTGAAAAAGTCTATAGTAAATGGGCTGATTCTCTACTTTGCTTAGGGCAAAATGACCATCTCGACGAGGTCGTCAGAGATGGGTTAGAAAAGATAGGAGATCGTATTCCTTTGCTGGAACATGCCTATGTGCTCAATGAAAAAATGGACCGAAGTGAGCTAAAGCCGGAGATCCTATTTAGGTTGGGAAAAGCTCATGAAAAAAAGAGGAGTGTTAAGGAAGCGGAGGAATACTATCGGGAAACCCACACCTTAGCTCCAACATATGAAGTTGTCAATCAATTGGCTCATCTCCTTTTCAATCAGGACCGCAAGGAAGAGGCTGTGCGACTCTATTTTGGAGCCTCAGAGCGTGCTTATTTTCGACAAAATTTTGCAGTAATTTCCGATTGTTTTCATCAGGCAAAATCAATGGATCCGGACATGACCTCCTTAAATCCCCTTGAGCGCACGGCTTTTGCCACACAGTATTATGTGAGTGGTGTGCTTTTAAAATCGTAACACACGGAGAGATTCATGAAACGACCAACAAATCATCAAGATTCTTCATTTTAAGGATTAGATATAATGCTAAGAAACTTACGACTTCCTTTAAGGTTAACAACTTTAAGCGTTGGCCTAGTATTGCTTTATGGACAACTCAATGCTCAGTTGCCGTTCCCAACAAACTTCGATAAAACCGAAGATGAATATAAACAACTTTCACAAGAACCAGGAGCCATTGTTTTTAGTCCTCCGCAGAGATGGCACCTTGCAGACCCCGAAGCTTTACCTCCTTCCGTTAAACTCATGGTAGTTGGCAAAGGGAATTACGAATTCCCCCCCTCGATCAACCTAAGTACCGAAGAATTTGAGGGAACAGTTAAAGATTACCTGAAAATCGTGAAGGAAATTAACTCTTCACAAGGATCAGATTGGAAAGACCTGGGCGTAATTCGAACGAAAGCAGGAGAAGCAAGCCTTTCTCAAGCTGACGTTGTGACGGAATGGGGCGGTGTCCGGATGATGCACGTCATAATATCCAGAAACGGAATGATTTATATCCTAACAGCCGCAGCGTTAAAAGAGGAATTTCCAAAGTTTTATAAGACGTTTTTCGAGTCGCTACGCTCACTACGCATCAACAAAGACCCCGAAGAAATGGTAAATGGAAGAAAACAAACATCAAATAACCATGCGACTTAGAAAGTTCCAGAAAAATAATTTGCAGAAAATGAAGATTTATGAGATATAAACACATAAATGCTTTAGTTTAACACGGATTTTCACAGTGGAATTGCACCCTAATGTTAAGATTTTGATTTACAATGGATTAGACAAAATCAAGACATACTCAGCGAGTAGGTAGATTTTTTCTAACCCATTGTAGATCAAAAGATTGACGTTAGGGTGCAATTAAACCGTGAAAATCCGTGTTTAACAAGTTATAACAAAAATATTGGGTTACGAAAAGGAGTGCATTCATGAATAGGCTAAAAAGATTCGTCGCGCTAGTTACAGTTGCTGCTACATTGGCAGGGTCAGCAGAGATATTGAATGCCGATTACTGCTACCAAAATGACAATGGGTGTGGTTATGAAGACTGCCGTACAGCCCCTTACATATCACCCACAATTGCACTAGGAACCGTCGCTGTAGTTGCCGTTATAGCCGTTCTTGTTCACAACAACAAGAAAAGTAAAAACCACCCAGCCGCCCACTCACACGGTTAGGAACTGTCCAAAAACAACTTGAACATCTCTGGTATCACAGCATCTTCATCTGCTTTGTTGCAAATCTTTGAAAACTAATAAGTTTACTGCAGATTTGCGCCTCGCAGCTGAAGCGCTGTGATACCAGAGATGTACAATTTATTTTTACACAGTTCCTTAATCGCTGAATTTATTGGAACAGTAATGAGCTGGAAAAGCAATTTGTTGAAAAGGGTTATGTTAGCTCTTTTCTTTTTTTTGTCTTCATGTTCTCAGAAGTGTACAGATTGGCAATATCAGGAAACTGTAACTTGTTGCCATTATTATAATTCTGGAAGGCTTATACATTTCCCACAAAATCACTTTAGAGGTGTGTCGCTAGAAATTTCTAGAGGACATACAGGTCTAAGAGCCTATGTGAATGTGTACTCCTTATCGTTACCCAAAGAGGATGAAGACCCTACAAAGACAATGGTCACCATCTCTTCTGAAGATGGTAGTTTTGACGTAATTGCCGAAAGGTTGGAAGGAGGACAGAGGCTGCTGCTCCCTCTGGACGCTACCAATGCAATAATTAAGAGCCTCTTAGAATGTAAAACAGTGTGCATTTCCACTGGAAGGTTCAAGTCTGAAATTTCCCCTTATGGCTTCTCAAAGTACTATCATCAACTAATGGGTATATAGATTATTCGCTGTGGGCATGACCGTTTTTGCCACGATTGTGTACCCCCACTGCAATGACCGCTGCAATGGCAGCAATAGCAAAGGCTATTGCAGGAGCATAGCAACAAGATTGATAGGCTTCCTCGTAAGCACAACCACCTGCATCAGTATAGTATTCTCTAGCAAAAGCACCTTGACCTGACGTGCTAACCATTGCTAGTAAGGTGGTTAGAACCATCCACTTTTTTATTCTTTTCATTGCAATTACCACTGTTATCAAATCTAGAAATCCATGTATCTCATACAAAACCCATTTCATGCAAATGGTTTTATGGTTCATCACAAAAACGCGTACCTTGATTTATGGTTAGGAACCGTGCAAAAACAACTTGCACATTTCTGATATCACAGCATCTTCATCTTCTACGTTGCAAATCCTTGAAAACTAAGAAGTTGGCTGCGGATTTGCGCCTTGCAGCTGAAACACTGTGATATCAGAAATGTATAACTTCAGAAAGTGAGAAATAATGCCGCTGAGAGGTCCTTTTAAGGCAATTTCTATGGATTTTATGTCTCGTACAAAAGATCTACGGGATCAGGAGTTCTGAACTTATTTTTGCACGAGCCTTTACTCACCTGATTACTCGGTAAAGTATCCCCCATCTTTCAATTTTATCGCCCTATAGATAACGGCTTCATTATAAGGATCTACGCAAGCACTTTTTACTAAATCATCTATCTTCTCAGAAAGTTCTTTGTAAGAAGTTGCAACATTTGCTCCTAGCTGTAAGCTTATTTTCTCACATTCTGAATCGTACGAATTTTTTGTTTCAGCAGGGTGAGCCTCGTAGATTTGAACCATTGGGAAAGACGGGGATTGACCTCTCATTCCGTGGGGATCTGAACCATTGAACGTCAGCCATTTGACGTCTTTTAATCCCCGATGCACAAGTTGTGCAAGATTTTGTTTTAAGGTTTGTCTCCTTGGGTGCAAGATATCCAGGAGTCTCCTATCACCTTTTGGATCTATGCCAACGACTACTAGACACTGGTGATTCGATTCGCCTTGGCAAGTATGGATATGAAGATGCTCCACAGATCCAAGGGGTTTCTTTTTAAAGGCAATAACATCTTCTTCTAAAGCCTGAGAATGGTTATATAAAATGGTTACAATATTTTTAAATCCCGCTTGTTCAGCAATAGATAGAGCGGTTTGTTGACCCCTCCGTTGTTTGCAGCTAACATTGATATCAGGGTGTGTCAAAAATATTTGCACAATCTCTTCATGCCCTTTTTGTGCAGCCGTGATAATAAGAGGTTCATTACCATAATATAAATTAATAGGTACAAAATCAGGATGTTGGAAGATCATTTTGACAATGTCTATTTGTCCATCAACAGTAGCTTTAAAAAGAATAGATTCGAACAGGTTGCGTTGATGTTCTGCAGGAGCGACAGCAAGAAACTTAAAAAGGCTGCGTTGTTGGGTCTGGAGTGTTTCTGAGATCTCTATTAGTTGAGCTTGCATCAGAAATTGCATCCTTTGATAACGATCTAAAGTGTTTATTTGGGGATCGATCACTCGAACCTCTTCAACGCATAAAGAGATCTTTTTGAATTCTTTGCTCAATGTAGCGATCTCTAATGCTTTGTAATAGGTCTGAACACTCTTTTCGACTTGCCCTTGAGCACGGAGAGTTCGCGCTAAAGCAAAAGTAATGTTAAAGCTCTTAAAACGTTTCAATGCTTTTTCATAGATTTCTTCGGCTTCAGCAAATTGAGAGGCTTTTATATAAGACTGTCCCTGAAAATCCCAAAACTGTTCAAGTTTGTCAGGGTTTGAAATAGTGTAGATCTTTTCAAGAAGTTCATAATACTTCTTTTTTTCAGATTCATTTCCTTCCTGGAGACCTTCTAAAGCCATCT
>JAAKFP010000088.1 GCA_011065005.1 Chlamydiota bacterium
AACCATACCACCAAGAGCTTCAAGCTCGGGCGCAACGCAGGATTCATCACCAAGCCTCCTAAACAGGATGTTTTCCACTAATCATCTACGCGAACAAAAACCAAAAGATCAAGGTGGGTCAGGTCCAGAGTCCGTAAAACCATCTCCCACTACTAGAAGATTTGAGGTAAGAACGCGTTCACCGTCGATCCTAGACAGGCTCCGTTCCAGCCCCAAGCTACGAGACCATAAAGGTCAAAGCACAGAAGAGTCAGAAAGTGAAGAAACGAAAGTCATGAATCCATTTTATAATCCTTCTCCTCCATTATATAATCCTTCTCCTCCATTTCGCCGTTCCGTTAGTGCAACACAAGTTGAAATGGCAGCATATGGAAGTGCGCGCAAAGAACCCCTACCTTTTCCCCAACGATTCCGCGCCTTCTATAAAACAATGAAAGGTCCCGGGAAGCCTGAACCAACTCTTGAAATTAGTGATGCTAAGCCGCCTCCAACTCTCTCCCAAAAAAGGGTATCACCACCGGTTGAAATTACCCCAGGGACAGAAGCGAATGTGCATGAAAAATACAAAGAGATGCTAGAGAAATATGATAAAGCTATGAGGACGCAGCAGGAGAATCTACAATTTTTAAAGTCCTTCGAAAAGGATCCCCAATTGCTTCCTATTTGCACAGAAGTTTCTTCAGCCATGGTAAATAAACTCGATTCCTTCAATCAGGATTTCTTTGTGGATTTTCATAATGCGATTGTAGATAGTGAGTTTGACCCAGATTATACTAGAACCTATAGAGGACGAGAGCACCGTTTAGATGAAGTGACAATTGGTACAATTGGGTTTCTATCAGCTATGGAGCAGTTAACGCTCGCATTAGACAGCAAGCGCGTAGTATTTGTCGATAAAAAACACAACATTTTAAAAACGAAAACAGAGGCTATGTCATCTGCTCTAGCAACATTTCTTATCGCATCGGATAGTGAGGTTTTGCAAAAACGCTTATCCATGTTAAAAAGGGACTTGCTTTCTGACGAACGAGCTTCCATAACAACTTTTGAGATGTTAGAGACCTACCTTACCGCCCTCAAAGAGCTTGTGATAGCTTATGTAAATCATTTTGAATGTAATCATCATATAACAATTTCAGTCACTCACAAAAGAGCCGATCTTCCTATCATGATCGCCGATAAAAATGGAAAAATGTCTGTGCAAGATGCTACCCCTTTCTTCCATAGAATTTCCTTGGAGATGAAGAAATTTGACAATTGCATTTTGCTAGAAGAGAGTTCAAAACAAATCCTGCTATGGCGAACCGCTCAACGTTCTAAGGGAATGAAATTTCCAGACTTTGCCGGATCAGGGGCGCCAGAGTGGTTTGCTAGATTGAATGAATTGCAAACGTCCTACAGAGGAGCGATAAATGCTCGGTTGAGTCTTTTTCCCAATCACATGAAACAACCAGTCAAGAGCAACAAGTAATGGTTGGATTTCATCCTGGGTTTCTCCGATATAATGAAGGTATTTATTGATTTTGGCATCCTGATTCGAAAACCCCTTTCCCTTTCCTTCCTCGTCTGACCCCTTTCCTACGTTTTCAAATAATTTTTATTGACTAATGCGGCTATGGGGACAATGCAATTCACTAATCTATTGACCAAGAAGCTATCGGTGGCTATTGTATTTCTACAAATAGTAAGTGTTCGAAGGTGTTAAGGATGATTTCTGTAGAGGAAGCAGAAAAAAGGATATTCCAACATGTTCAAGTTTTTCCAACAGTACAAAAACCCATCGAACAGCTCGAAGAGGAAATTGTTCGAGAAATCGTTCACGCTGATCGCCCCCTTCCTCCGTTCCATCGAGTGGCAATGGATGGGATCGCTCTCGATATAAATGCCTGGAAGAAGGGGGTGCGTTCTTTTTCGGTAGAAGGCTTTCAAGGTGCGGGGGATCCCCCTCAGGCACTTAGGCATGATCATGGTTGTATTGAAATCATGACAGGAGCCGTTTTGCCTCAGGGGTGTAACTGTGTGGTCCGCGTTGAAGAGATTACTAGGGAAGAGGGGAATGCTCTTCTCCATGAAGGGGTACAGCTCAAAGAAATGCAAAATGTCCATCAAGAAGGTTCAGACCGATCACAGGGCGATCAACTTTTGGAGGAGGGAGCTCCTATGCTTTCACCCCAGTGGGCGGTTGCGGCTTCTGTCGGCAAAGATGTTCTATCGGTAACACGTCGACCAAACATTGCTATCATCAGCACGGGAAACGAACTAGTCGATGTTGGTAGCATGCCAGGGGCACATCAAATTCGGCGGTCTAATTCCTATGCTATCCTCTCAGCGCTCCGCAGCTGTGGGTATAGAGACTGTGCTCTGTTTCATTTACGTGATGATGAAACAGAAATGTTGGAGCGTCTTGAGGAGATTCTCTCAGATTTCGATGTTCTCATCCTTTCCGGAGGTGTTTCTGTTGGGAAGCGTGACATCGTCCCACAAGTTCTCAATAATTTACAAGTGAAGACCGTTCTTCATAAAGTTCGTCAGCGCCCTGGAAAGCCTTTGTGGTTTGGGGTTGGCAAGCGGAATCAGTTGGTCTTTGCTTTGCCGGGAAATCCCGTATCGATTTTGGTGTGTTTGCATCGCTATGTTCTTCCTGCTCTTCGTTTAGCTTCCGGACAAAAAAAATGCGATTTCGACCAGCAGCCCTATGCAGTGTTCACAGAGGAAATGACGTTTACAACCCCTCTTACCTATTTTCTTCCGGTGAAGGTTTCCTACTCTAAGGAGGGGCGAATCCTTGCACGTCGGGTGCGAATAAATGGGTCGGGGGATTTTTCTTCCCTTGTCGACAGTGATGGTTTTCTTGAACTCCCGGAATCTCAAAACCACTTTCCTGTAGGTTCCGTGTACCCGTTGTGGTTTTGGAATCAGTGAGGAAAATGACATATGTTAGAAGACTCACATCTCAGAAAAATTCGTAAGCTGCGAGTGTCGCTAACGGACATGTGTAACTTTCGTTGTTTTTATTGCATGCCGAAAGATGTGAAGTTTACCCCAAAGTCGCAATTGTTAAGTGTTGAGGAGATTGGACAGATATGCGGAGCTTTGGTAGAGCATGGCTTAACACAAATTCGTGTTACAGGTGGGGAGCCTACCTTGAGAGCAGATTTTGATGAGATCATGACACGTCTTTCACAGCTTTCGATAGAAAAAATTGCGGTTACGAGCAATGGATTTCACTTGGAGGGTCACCTACAACATCTTTACAGCATTGGATGTCGCCATCTAAACATCAGCCTCGATAGTTTGTCGAAAGAAAAATTCAATCAAATTACCAACTCAAAAGGCTTCGAAAGGGTATACAACGCCATACTTGCCGCGAAAGGGATGGGATTCCATGTGAAGGTCAACGTGTTGCTTCTCAAAGGGGTTAATGACGACGAATTAATTGACTTCGTGGAATTCTCCTCAACAACCGACATTAAGGTGCGTTTTCTCGAGATAATAAAAATCGGTCTTGGGTGTAAATATCACGATTCACATTTTATTAGCGCTGATGAAGCGTTAAATCGTATTCAGAGGCATGAGCATCTAACAGCTGTAGAAGATGACTTTGATTCTACCTCTTTCAACTTTATGACGGCCTCAGGAGCAAAGATAGGTTTTATTGCTTCAGAAACCAAGCCGTTTTGTGTTTCCTGTTCACGTTTGAGATTGACGGCAACAGGGGCGTTGCGGGCATGTTTGATGTCTGACAAGGGAGTCAATCTGCGAGGAATTTCCGTAGAGGAGTATCCCTCCCTTTTACGAAAAGTGATAGAGATGAAACCAACGGAACGTGCTGAAAATTGTAGTCAAAATATTTATCAGATAGGGGGGTAAATGCTTTCGCATATCGATGAAAAGAACCGGCCGGCAATGGTTGATGTTAGCGCTAAAGAGATCACTTCGAGAGTCGCTACGGCTCGCAGTGTGGTACGCCTTCCAAAGAAGGTGCTGGAGCAGGTGAACAAGGATGAAATTTTTACGAAGAAAGGTCCCGTATTTCAAACTGCGATCATTGCAGGAACGATGGCTGCAAAGAAGACGAGTGAGCTCATCCCTTTTTGTCATCCGATAGGTCTTGAAGCTTGTACCATAGACATAGTCATCAACGCTGACCAAAAGGTGGTGATCACCTGCACAGTACGGACGCAGCACAAGACCGGAGTGGAAATGGAAGCGCTCGTAGGTGCGTCGACGGCGGCTCTAACAGTATATGACATGTGCAAGGCTCTATCCCATGAGATCGTTATCGAAGAAACAAAGCTGTTGGAGAAAAAAGGAGGAAAAAGCGGTGACTACCGAGCGTTGTGATGCCAAGAGTGAGTCGCGAGCACGTCGCCCGCAATATCAATTCCATCCCTTTGAGATTGCTTTTTCAGGGCACTCAGGTTCTGGAAAAACGACGCTGATCACAAAGTTAGTGGAAAAACTCTCTTCGACCTATTCGATAGGCTATGTCAAACATGATGCCCATAAGTTTCAGATGGATCATGAGGGCAAAGATACGCATAAAGTTTGGAGCAGCGGTGCTGCGAAAGTGTTTATTTCTGACTCGCAACATACCGTTCTTATTTCTTCCGGTACTGAAGGATACTTTCACCAGAATATGCAATTCGTTTCTTGTGATTTCGTGATTTTGGAGGGATATAAGAACATACCTATCGATAAGATTCTTGTATTAGATGAGGAAGAAAAGATTCTTGAAGAGCTACCCAAAAATGCTCTAGAGAGGGTTGTCGCATGTGTAGGACAACAAAATATTTCTAGCCATCCCGTATTGCAAGTTCCCTATTTTCACCGAGATGACGTTTCCAGCATCCTCTCATTCATTGAAGAAAGGTTTGCTGATCGCATTCGCAAGATACCCCTCTTTGGGCTGGTGTTGACAGGGGGATATAGTACACGAATGGAAACAGACAAGGGAAAGTTGGTTTATCATGGGAAGCCGCAAGCTGAAGTCTGTTACGACCTTCTTTCTGGTTTGTGTGAAAAAGTGTACATTTCCACACGTCGGGGGCAGTATGAAAAAGAGTTTCTTCAAGGATTTCCAAAGCTATATGATCGATTTTCAGAATTTGGACCTTTGGGGGGGGTTTTAACAGCGATGGTCACCTATCCCAATGCTAGCTGGTATGTTCTGGCTTGCGACATGCCACATATCAATAGAGAAACCTTACAGGTGCTGGTACAGAATCGGGATCCACTGAAGATGGCCACGACCTATCTTAGTGCAGAAGATGGTCTCCCTGAACCTCTTTGTGCGATCTATGAGCCAAAAGCCCGAGTGCCGCTATTGGAGCGGCTTGGTTTTGGTTTCGAGTGTCCAAGGAAATTTTTGATCAATTCTCCTTGCAAAGGGGTTCCATTACAAGATCGGGAAGCTTTAAAAAATGTCAATGATAGAGAATCTTACGAACAGGTCATAAAATGATGAACAAAGCAATGCAGATTCAAATCAAGTATTTTGCAGCCTTGAGGGAACAGGTAGAAAAAGAGGAAGAAACAGTGACGACAGAATCTTCAACAGCTGCAGAACTCTACGATGAACTACAAATCAAGTATCACCTTACTGTTCCCAAAGAGAATGTTGGAGTGGCAATCAACGGGCAATTGCGGTCGTTAAACTTTCCCCTTTCCACTGGAGACACGATCGTTTATATTCCCCCGGTATCTGGAGGGTGATGTTGTTTGAGATAACAAAAGTTCCCATCGATAAGCATGCTTTAGAATCTGTTCCCCCGCCGACATCGGCAGGCGGTGTTGTCCTCTTTGAAGGTCGTGTTCGTGATCATCATCATGGCAGGCAGGTTACTGCTCTAGACTATGAAGTTTATGAGGAGCTTGCCCTTACCGAAGCGAAAAAAATTATTCAAGAAGCCAAAGAACAGTTTTCCATTGTTGACGTTCACGTCGTACATCGTATGGGTTATCTTGAAGTGGGGGAGCTAGCGCTCTGGCTGCGTGTTGCTGCTCCACATCGGGCTTCAGCTTTCCACGCTTGTCAATATATTATCGATCAACTGAAAACCCGGCTACCAATTTGGAAAAAAGAACACTATCTTGATGGAGATGCAACCTGGGTAGCCTGTAAAAATTGTTCTCAACACCAAAATATTTCACTCAACGAAAAAGACTATTACCACCGCCAGCAGCAGTTAAAGAAAATTGGCACTGGAGGGCAAGAGAAGCTGAAACAAGCGCGCGTTTTGGTTGTAGGTGCTGGAGGGCTAGGGTGTCCTGCTCTTACCTACCTGACCCTAGCAGGAATTGGACATGTTGGCATTTGTGATGGCGATACGGTCGAGGTGTCGAACTTACATCGACAGACTTTATACTCTTATAACGATATAGGCACTAAAAAAGTGGAGTTGGCAAAACAGCAGTTGTCTAAGCTCAACCCTTTTGTAAACATCACAAATTATAATCATCACCTCGAGCTCTCTAATGTACAGGAAATACTTTCGAATTATGATCTCGTTCTAGATTGCACAGATAGTATTCAGACGAAATATCTTCTTCACGACGCTTGCTATTTTCGAGAAATTCCCCTCATTCAAGCGGCCATCTACCAGTTTGAAGGGCAGCTACAAGCATTTCTTCCAGGAACCACAAGTGGGTGCATGCGTTGTCTGATGCCACACCCTCCCCAGTCCGGCAGCTATCAGAACTGCGAAGATGCCGGCGTCATCGGATATGTTCCTGGAATTGTCGGATCCTTTCAAGCGATGGAAGCAATAAAAGTTCTCCTTGGAGAGAAGGATACGTTAGATAGAGAGCTTCTGCTCGTCAATCTTAATAACTATGCCCTCACGAGATTAGAACGGTTGAAAAATCGCGACTGCCCTCTCTGTGGAGAAAACCCATCGATTACAAAAATTGCCTCGGAAAACTATTCAGAACCCATGCCTGTGGAATGGGAAATCAACTTGCGGAATAGTCACGAACAGGTGTTAAATGAATATCATCTCATTGACATCCGTACTATTGAAGAAAGAGATTACGGGAATGTATGTGAGCGTTCGATGGAACATATTCCCATGGAACAGAGAAATAGATTACACACCTTACCGAAAGATAAGCAATACCTGTTGGTCTGTCAATGTGGAGGTCGCAGCTACCAACTTGTACAGGAATTAAGAACTTCTGGATTTCATCATTTCTATTCCCTTGAGGGAGGTGTCAGCAAACTAAGAGAATTGATAAAATGATGTCGTTGCTTTTCTTTGTCGTCGCTGTGATCTATTCAATGGTCGGCATGGGAGGGGGCTCTTCGTATATTGCGATTCTTGCTCTGTTCGACGTTCCCTATCTTGCTATTCCTTTCATTGCTAGGCTATGCAATCTCATTGTCGTTACGGGAAACACCTATCACTTTGTGAGGCAGGGACATTTTAGCTGGAAGTTGTCCTGGCCCTTTATTGTAAGCGCGATTCCAATGACGTTTTTCGGCGCTACGATTCCTATCAGCAAGCAACTATTTCTGACATTACTGGGAGGAACTCTTTTCCTTCTCGGTGTTAAGCTGCTAATTATTGACCGTTGGTATGTGGATGAGAAGATAATAAACCCCATCAACCGGAAGTGGGCATTTGGAATAGGGGCAGTACTCGGATTTCTTTCTGGACTGACAGGGGTTGGAGGAGGAATCTTTCTCGCACCTGTTCTCCATCTTCTGAGGTGGGGAACCCCTAAACAAATTGCTGCTAGCGCTTCCGTTTTTATCTTTTCGGGGTCGTTGGCGGGATTGGCGGGGCAGGCGATCACTCACTGGAGCCCCTCTAACCTCACAGATTACTGGATCCTCTTCGTCGTAGTCCTCTGTGGCGGGCAGTTGGGAAGTTTTTTGGGATCGAGCAAGTTTTCACAGAATGCCATCAGAAAATGTACAGGAGCTGTCGTCCTCTTTGCCGGCATGCGCCTCTTGATGAAGGTGCTATCATCCTAGAATGTCCCATCTTTTCTTTTTTAGGTTAAACACGGATTTTCACGGTTTAATTACACCGTGAAAATCCGTGTTTAACCAAACAACAGCCATTTCCATATTGGAATGATTTGAAGGATAGGAAGTTCAATAGAAAGGGGTCGTTGGTGCATTGTGCATAACTCTTGTGCTACATCAGCAAAAATGCTACTTTTTCGCTGTTTACTTTGAATTAATGAATGAGATCAGACCTTTGGCTAGACGAAAGCGAATCATTTTACCGGGATTTCCTTATCATGTAATGCTCCGAGGTAACGATGGCCAGCCAATTTTTCTTGAAGACTCAGATCGCGCACGGCTCTGTTTGTTCATACAATATGCGATCGAAAAGCATCGTATAAATGTTCAC
>JAAKFP010000089.1 GCA_011065005.1 Chlamydiota bacterium
TTCGCGTGTCCGGTTACCCTCGCACGCCATGCGCAGCTATATGTTGAATGTGCAATTTACATATTTAGTTCCTCTCAACTAAAAAGTCCGCAGGATATTCCCGGTGTAACCAAAGACGCAAAGAGAATTTATTATTTTGCGTCTTTGCGTCTTTGCGTTTAAATAATTCCGGCAAATTGTCGTTTATCTTTTATCTTTTATCCTATATTCTCTTTATCTTACTACAGGGATTCTATCATATGAGCACTTCAGCAGAAAAGCTATTAATTGGTGCCCACACCTCTGCTGCTGGTGGTGTGCATAACGCTTTGCTGGAAGGTAAGGAGATCGGCGCCACAACAATTCAGCTTTTTACCAGCAATCAGAAGCGTTGGCAAGGGAAAATCCTCGGCAGGGAGGACATCGACCTCTGGGAGAAAGCTTTACAGGAAACGGGACTCCAGAAGATTATGAGTCACGACAGCTACTTGATCAATCTCGGCGCCCCCAATCCTGAGGTGTTGGAGAAAAGCCACAAAGCCTTTCGTGAAGAGGCGGAACGGTGCGTGCAACTGGGGATCACCTCTCTCAACTTTCACCCTGGTGCGGCACTGCAGGATGACCCGCAAGATTGTTTAGATTGCATCTGTGAAAGCCTGCTGGAAGTGGAAGATGTTGTCGCGGGCAGTCCTACATGTCTCCTACTTGAAGCGACTGCCGGGCAAGGTTCTACGGTAGGACACTCTTTCGAGCAGCTAGCGTATATTATCGGCAAAGTGAAACACAAAATCCCTATAGGCGTCTGTATCGACACCTGCCATATCTTTGCCGCTGGCTATGATATCCGGGACAAGAAAGCGTGGGATAAAACTCTCGATGAGTTTGACCGAGTCGTTGGTTCTGAATATTTGCAAGCCTTCCATGTCAATGACTCTTTAAAGGGCTTAGGTTCCCGCATCGACCGCCACCAGCCTCTGGGGGAAGGATTAATAGGAATGGACTGCTTCAAAGTTTTGATGCAGAATCCCAGAACTCGAGAGATTCCTAAATATTTAGAAACTCCTGGCGGCCCCAAAGCTTGGGTTGGCGAGATTCAGATGCTTCGGGAATTTGCAAATCATAAAAGGTAAGGGAAAGATATGCGTACCAAAATAAAACAGCTCAAATACCATCCAAAAGGGCCTGAGGCTCTCGTTGGCACAGAAGTCAACATCAAGGGGTGGGCACGAACCATTCGCAATCAGAAGTCTTTTACTTTCATTGAAGTCAATGACGGTTCAACGCTGTCCGGCTTTCAGGTGATCGCCGATGCGAATCTCCCTAATTATCAGCAGATCGTCGCACAGCTTTCCACGGGAGTATCCGTGTCGGTCACAGGAAAGATTGTAGAAAGCCCCGGGGAGGGACAGGCGATAGAGATGCAAGCCAAAGAGATCACTGTCATTGGGGCGTGTGATCCGGAAAAGTACCCTCTTCAGAAGAAAAGGCACTCTTTTGAGTTCCTCAGAACGATCTCCCATCTGCGACCCAGAACAAATACGTTAGGTGCTGTTGCCAGAGTGCGAAGCGCCCTCGCCTATGCAACACACAAATTCTACCAGGAAAAGGGTTTTCTCTATTTGCAAACTCCTATCATAACAACTTCTGACTGCGAAGGTGCCGGAGAGTTGTTTCGTGTCACAACTTTTGATCCAAGCAATCCCATCCCTAGAAATGATGAGGGTAAAGTCGACTACAAGCAGGACTTCTTCGAAAAACCCGCTTACCTTACAGTCTCAGGGCAGTTGAATGGCGAAATCTTCGCGTGTGCTCTTTCGGACATATACACTTTTGGTCCGACCTTCCGAGCAGAAAATTCAAATACTTCCAGACACCTTGCAGAGTTTTGGATGATCGAACCTGAAATGGCTTTTGCCGACATCAATGACGACATGGACAACGCCGAAGAGTACGTGAAATACGTCCTCAAATATGTCGTGGACCACTGTCCTGAAGATTTAGAGTTTTTTAATAAATTCATTTCCAAGGGTTTGATAGAAAGAATCCAACAGGTGATAAACACTCCTTTTGAAAGAACTTCCTACACCTTTGCTGTGCGTATTCTTGAAAAGTCGGGGAAGAATTTTGAGTTTCCAGTAGGGTGGGGGATGGACCTCAGAAGTGAACATGAGCGCTATCTCACCGAAGAGTACTTCTCCAAACCTGTAATCATTACTGATTTTCCCAAAGAAATTAAGCCTTTCTACATGAGAATGAATGACGATAATAAAACTGTCGCCAATATGGATGTTCTCGTTCCGAAAATCGGAGAGATCATCGGCGGAAGTCAAAGAGAGGAACGCATAGACCTTCTAACAGAGCGGATGAATACCCTTGGGCTGTCTCAAGAGAGCTACTGGTGGTACTTGGAACTGCGAAAATATGGCTCTGTACCTCATGCAGGCTATGGTGTAGGTTTCGAGAGATTGGTCCAGTTTGCTACAGGGGTCGAAAACATCCGAGATGCCATCGCCTTCCCACGCTACCCCGGAAAAGCCGAATTTTAGAGGGCGTTCAGGCCCCGACTCAATAACCGCGAAGGTCGCGAAGGAAGCGAAGAGTACGCGAAGATTTTTTTATGAAATATAAAATTCTTCGCGTATTCTTCTTTTTCTTCGCGTTCTTAGCGGTTAATATGGTGACTGAACGGTTACTGCGTTCATCTGTGGTTTAAGATCAACCGGTCGCTAGGATTTGTCGCCTCTTGATCTCCCTTTCATTGAACAGATCGATTTGCCGTTGCGTGGCATTGTGGACGATGTCCTCGGCATGGGAGAGAAGGTGAGTCATCCTCTTTCTTCGGATTTTAAGTGTCTGATTGATTTGGTCGATATTCAACAATGTAATATTAGCGTCTTTACTCAGGCTTGGCTTGACATTTCTTGGAACAGATAAATCTATAATCAGTTTATGGTCTATCGACCTTCCGGCAAAGTCTTCTTTGGAGATCAAATGCTTTGGCGACTTCGTCCCAAAGATAATCCAATCAAAGTCCACCCACTGAGAGATGTTGCTCCATTCTAAAATGGGAATTCTATATTTCTCCGAAACGGCTCTAGCGGGTTCGTGAGAGCGGTTGCAGATGGTGAGATCATGAAAATTCTTCCCCTTCATAAACGAGAGAACCTTGCGGTTGATTTCTGAAGACCCCACAAAAAGGACTTTTGTCTTTTCCGGCTCAACAAAAATGTGAAAACCCGCATTTAAAACCGCATGCTCTAAATCGGGAACGCCTCTCCCTAAAGGCAATTCCGTTCGAATTTTTTTTCCTATCTTCAAAGCTTTCTGAAAAACGAAGTGCACATCTCTGGGCAAACACAAGTACTGCATCGCACTCTCATAGGCATTTTTTACCTGACCTTGGATTTCTGTTTCAGCAACGATAGCGCTATCTAACCCGGATGTCACTCTACATAGGTGATTGAAACAGTCATGCCCAAAATAGGAATAAAGCTTCTGGTCAAAGGTTTCTTCGATGTTATCGAGATCTCGCCGTAGAATGTTGATGATATAACTATGAGTCTCCGCAAGGACGCTCGATGAGAAATAGACTTCCGTACGATTACATGTGGTTAAGAGAACGAAGGTGTGATGCCCATGCGTAGATTGACTGGAACCAAACCGCTGCTGGCAAATTATTGCGAAGCTTTCACGAAGTTTTAAGTCGGCCATCTTGTGGTTGATTCCGATAACGCCAATCCGCATTGTTATGTCTCCTTTGCGAATTAAACCTTATAGAGAATTTTCCAATTTCTTGACAAAGGAATATTTTTTATGGAAGAGGGCGTTGCAACTCCCTTGGAAGACAAGTATTACAGGATGGGAAGGGTTAAATAGAACCGACAAGCTGCTGAAGTTCTTCCACACTCAACCACTGCTCGTTGGTGTCGGATGTATAAGCAAATCCCTCCGGCGGGGCTTTCCCTTCACGGCCCGCGAGAAACTTCTCCAAAAGGGGAGGACGGTTCATAAAGATTTCGGGCACAATAATATAATGGTCATCAAACTCAAGGGTATGGCGGGCATCTTCCTCACCAATCATCAGCTCATGCAGCTTCTCTCCTGCACGGATGCCAACAGTTGTGATCGGCATATCAGGAGCGATCGCCTTGGCAAGGTCGATAATCTTCATGCTGGGAATTTTGGGGACAAAAATCTCCCCTCCTCGAGCTAAAGAGAAAGCTTTCGCTACAAACTCTGCAGCTTGGTCTACAGTGATCCAAAATCGTGTCATTCGAACATCTGTAACGGGCACCTCCTTGGCCCCTTCAGCGATCTGCTTCCTCCACAAAGGGATAATGCTGCCTCTGCTTGCAAGAACATTGCCATAACGGACGACAGAGAATATAGGATACCCCCGAGCTCCTACATAGGCATTGCCCGCGATAAATAGCTTGTCAGAACATAGTTTTGTCGCACCATAAAGATTGATGGGGTTGACAGCTTTATCTGTCGAAAGGGCGATCACCTTCTTAACCCCACAATTGATGGCGGCATTGATAATATTCATTGCCCCCAAGACATTCGTATTAATAAACTCCGAAGGATTGTACTCCGCAGCCGGAACCTGTTTTAATGCAGCAGCATGAACAATGATGTCGATCTCATGAAAGGCACGCATCAGCCTGGACTCATCGCGTACATCTCCAAGAAAGTAGCGAACCCTCGGATCGCTGAACACAGGATCGGAATTCTGCATCTCCCACTGCTTCCATTCATCCCTACTGAAAATGATCAGCTTGTGGCATTCGCTTTCAGTGAGAAGCTTTTTCGCAAATGTGCGGCCAAAACTCCCTGTTCCGCCAGTAATCAGGATTTTTTTGTCTTTGAATATAGCCATAGTCGTCATAAGAGGAAACCGCCAATATTGTTCTTGAAATCTAATTGTTAATGATTTATAATTAATTTTCTATTAAATAGTTATATCGAACATTTTTTATAGCAGTTTTTTCAGCATGGCAAAAAAATACGACGAAAGCGCGATACAAACTCTTGATGCTTTAGAACATATCCGCCTACGCACAGGAATGTATATCGGCCGCTTGGGTGATGGCTCCCATCCCGATGACGGGATTTATATTATGTTAAAGGAGGTCGTCGACAATAGCGTCGATGAGTTCATCATGGACTACGGCAAGAAGGTTCTTGTCAGTCAAGACCCTGGAACGGGAAAAGTTACCGTTCGCGATTATGGCAGGGGAATTCCTCTAGGTAAAGTGGTCGAATGTGTGAGCCAAATCAATACCGGCGCCAAATACAATGACGACGTTTTTCAGTTTTCAGTAGGGCTTAATGGCGTTGGCAGTAAAGCAGTTAACGCTCTTTCCGATTATTTCCTGGTTCGCAGCCATCGCGATGGGAAGTTCGTCGAAGCAGAATTTTCTAAAGGAAAGCTTCTCAAACAGAAAAAAGGGAAAACGAAAGAACAAAATGGTACCTATGTCGAATTTGTTCCCGATCTCCAAGTTTTCAAGAAATACCAGTATGAAGACGAGTATATCCTTCGAAGGATCTGGAATTATGCCTATTTGAATACGGGCCTCACCCTCGAATACAATGGAGAGAAGATCACCTCAAAAAATGGCCTTTTGGATCTTCTTAATGAGGAAGTGAGCCAAGATCGCCTCTACGAACCGCTTCACTATAAAAGTAAGCAATTGGAGTTCGCTTTTCTACACACACACAGCTATGGGGAAAGCTATTTTTCTTTCGTTAACGGGCAATACACTTCGGATGGAGGAACACACCTTTCCGCTTTTAGGGAGGGGCTCCTAAAAGGGGTGAACGAGTATGCAAAGAAGAACTTCCAAGGGGTAGATGTTCGCGAAGGAATCGTCGGAACGGTGTCGGTTCGTGTGAAAGATCCCATTTTTGAGTCGCAAACAAAAAACAAACTTGGCAACACTGAATTACGTACTCCTCTTGTTCAGGAGGTCAAAGAAGCTGTTGTCAACCTCCTGTACAAAGATCAAAATATTGCAAAGAAGATTATCGAACGGATCGTCTTCAATGAAAAGGTTCGCCGTGAGCTCTCCGCTGTAAAGAAAGAAGCGAAAGAGAAACAGAAGAAAATCTCCTTCAAAATCCCCAAACTTCGCGACAGCAAGTACCATCTCGGCGATAAGTCAAAGCAGGCGGAAAAAACGATGATTTTCCTCACGGAAGGGGATTCCGCAAGCGCCTCTATTGTTGCCTCTCGTGATCCTTTTACGCAGGCTGTTTTCTCCTTGCGAGGGAAGCCGCTCAACGTCTATGGAATGAAAATGGATCAACTCTACAAGAATGAGGAGATGTTCAATTTGATGAGTGCGCTTAACATCGAGGATGACATCAGCAACCTCCGTTACCAGAAGGTTGTCCTCGCTACCGATGCCGATGTCGATGGAATGCATATCCGCAATTTGCTGATCACGTTCTTCCTTACCTATTTTGAGGGGCTGGTCATCAATGGGCACCTTTTTATCCTCGAAACCCCTTTATTTAAGGTGCGGAATAAAGAAAAAACATTTTATTGTTACTCCGATAAGGAAAAAGATAAAGCGATTAAAGAGCTGAAGAAAGGAGTGGAGGTGACGAGATTTAAGGGGTTGGGAGAGATCTCCCCAAAAGAATTTAAACAATTTATCGGAAAAGATATTCGTCTGATACCCGTGACAGTGCAATCTTTTTCTGACATCAAGCCCACGTTACAGTTTTATATGGGAAAAAATACTCCCGAACGAAAGAAGTTTATTATGAATAACCTCATAGCTGAAGATCAAGAGTTTAGCAAAAATGTCAATAAGAATACGAAAAAATAGAATATTAGAAGATGGAAGATATCAAGCTGCTGATGCGGCAAAATTACATTAAATACGCCTCATATGTCATTCTCGACCGTGCCATCCCCGATGTTGTCGATGGTCTAAAACCGGTACAAAGACGTATTCTCCACACTCTATACAAAATGCATGATGGTAAGCTTCATAAAGTTGCTAACGTCGCCGGTCAAACCATGGCTTTTCACCCCCATGGCGATGCTTCCATTATCGACGCTCTCGTCAATATGTCAAATAAGGGATACCTTCTAGACCAACAAGGGAACTTTGGAAATATTTTCACCGGAGATCCCGCCGCCGCAGCACGATATATCGAAACGCGCCTTTCCCCACTAGCTAGGGAAACGATGTTTAATCCCGATCTCACAGAGACAGTTCCTTCCTACGATAGCCGCAACCAAGAGCCTGTCAGCCTGCCTGCAAAGATTCCAGTGATCCTCATGCAAGGGGGTAGCGGAATTGCTGTGGGAATGTCGACAAATGTTCTGCCTCACAACTTCGTCGAACTTCTCGAAGCGGAAATTAATATTCTCAATGGTAAAGACTTTACCATCCTCCCCGACTTTCTCACGGGAGGGATTATGGATGCTTCTGAGTATAACCAGGGGAAAGGAAAAATCAAGCTTCGTGCAAAAATTGAAGTTCGCGACAATAAAACGTTGATGATCACACAGATCTGTTACGGCACCACAACAGAGTCTCTGATTCGTTCCATCGACGAAGCAGCTAAGCGGGGAAAGATAAAGATCGATTCGATCAACGACTACACCGCTGATAAGGTCGAAGTCGAAATCAAACTCCCTCGCGGTCATTATGCCAAGGATCTAATCGATGGTCTTCATGCCTATACGGATTGCGAGGTGACGTTGAACCCGCAGTTTGTCGTCATCAAGGATAACCTGCCTTGGGAGACCACTGTTGATGAGATTTTGCATCTTCATACAAATCTTCTTAAAGGATATTTGAAGACCGAACTTGAACTGAAGAGAGATAGCATTAAAGAGAAGATTTTCGATAAAACCCTCGAACAGATTTTTATTGAGAACCGCCTTTACAAGGAAATTGAAAATGTTGCCTCTTACGATAAAATCCACTCCACTGTCGAGGCCAGTTTGCAACCCTTTCATAAGATGTTGGCACGTGTGCCCACCTATGAGGACCGTGAGAGGCTGCTAAATATTCCGATACGTCGGATTTCCCGTTTTGATCTCGACAAAAATCAGGAGGAAATTGCGGGTCTTAGAAAGCAGCTAGCACAGGTCGAGAGCGAATTAAAAGACATTAAAAAATATACGATCAACTATCTTCGGCACCTCATCGACAAGTATGGTAAAAATTACCCACGTAGGACCAGAGTGCGAACCATCAAAGAGCTTGACAAACGCGCCATAGCAACACGTCAGATTAAAATTGGATATGACCTTTCGACAGGTTTTGTTGGAACGAAGGTCGGCGGTGAAGAGAAACTTGAATGCACCAACTTCGATAAGCT
>JAAKFP010000009.1 GCA_011065005.1 Chlamydiota bacterium
TCTTTGGTATCTTCTCTTGTGAGTGTATTCTTGAGACCATCTGGGAAAAGATCGGCTTTTTTGGGATCACCCAAAACCCTTACTATTGAATTTCCCTCCTATGAGGTCAGGAGTTCTGAAGTTGCTTTCGAAGTGAATAAATTCATGACAAATATAAATCACAGGTGTTTTTGCCTATGCATTATCTGCGTGCATCTGTGGTTAAATATTTTTCAGAGCGGCGAGGACTTTCTCTTCTAGGTCTTGGGGGGAGTGGATTTTTTTTATGGGAACACGCTGGGTGATGGCTTTTTTGCCTTTCCGTTTTTCTGCTGTGAGGGTGTACTTTTCCAGCTTTAGCAGGGTGTATCCATAGAGGGAGGCATGCACTTTTATGCGGGTGGCGTGGTATAACCACAGTACAGGATCTGGTGGGGGGCCAAAGCGATCTTTGAGCTCATTTAAGATGTCATCGACTTCATCCCATGAGGCCGCCTCCCCAAGCCTTTGATAGATTTCCATTCGAAGACTCGTTTCGTTGACGTAATCTTCTGGGAGTCTTGCGTCGATAGGGAAGTCGATTTTGGTTTCGGTGAGAAAGACAGGTCTTTTCCCTTCTAAAGATTTGACAGTTTTTTTCAATAACTTGCAATACAGATGAAAACCTATGGCGGAGACATGGCCCGACTGTTCTATTCCCAAAATATCTCCAGCACCACGGATTTCAAGATCTCGCATCGCTAGTTTCATTCCGCCGCCATACCCGGACGATTCAGCAAGAGCATTTAATCGCTTTCGAGAGACCTCTGGAAGGGCACGAAGCCTTGGTACCAGAAAGTATGCATAGGCACGCCGATTCCAGCGTCCTACACGTCCTCGAAGCTGATAGAGGTCTGCCAAGCCGAATTGATCAGCGCGGTCAATCAATATGGTATTGGCATTGGGTATGTCGATCCCATTTTCGACGATGGTGGTTGCTACGAGAATATCAATGAGGCCGTTTTTGAAAGCATGGAAAACTTCATTGATTTCGGAGGAATGCATCTGCCCGTGTCCAACAGCAACTCGGGCTTGAGGGAGTAGCTTCTTAATGCGGTCGGCAACACCGTGAATCGTCTCTATGCGGTTGTGGATGACGAAAGTTTGTCCATCGCGGGCTAGCTCACGCAGAATGGCGTTCTTTATGAGTTCATCACTTGGATCTGCGATGATGGTTTTTATGGGTAGTCTGTCCTGAGGAGGAGTGTTGATCACAGACATGTCTCTGGCGCCTATGAGAGACATGTACAGGGTGCGTGGTATAGGCGTTGCGGATAGCGTTAGGCAGTCGACACCGGTTTTAATCTTTTTTAAGTGTTCTTTAGCTCTAACTCCAAAGCGTTGCTCTTCATCGACAATGACGAGTCCTAAATTTTTAAAATGTACGTCTTTGCTGATGAGTCTGTGTGTGCCAATAACAATGTCGACAGTGCCGTTGGCGATATCTTCAAGTGTTTTGCGCATTTGCTTGGAGGAGCGAAATCGTGAGAGGACAGCAATGTTCACAGGAAAGCTGCGCATCCTATCGAGGAAGTTTTCGTAGTGCTGCATCGCCAAAATAGTCGTAGGTACCAACATGGCGACCTGCTTTCCACCATCTAAAATTGCTTTAAATGCTGCACGCATGGCGATTTCCGTTTTACCATATCCCACATCTCCGCACACAAGACGGTCCATCGCTTTTTGCGAAAGCATATCTCTTCTGATGCTTGCAAGGGCGAGGAGTTGGTCTTCGGTTTCCACAAAGGGGAACTCCTCATCAAAGGCGAGGATATCTGGACTGTCTTCTGGATAGGCAAACCCTCCTTTCATTTCTCTTTTTGCATAAAGCTGAAGGAGCTCGGAAGCATATCCTAAAATGGCGCGTTCCGTATTTTCTTTCGTTCGTTTCCATCGGTTGCTGCCAAGGGTATGCATCTTGGGGATATCATCACTGGTGCCGATATATTTGCTGATGAGATGTGCCTGATTCATCGGCACATATAACTTGGCATTGTCAGCGTATTCGACTAGCATGAACTCGCTTTCGATTCCGACATTGTTGGGCCGTTTTTCTATTCCTAGAAAACGGCCAATTCCATTGTTAAGGTGGACGACCATTTCGCCTGGAGTGAGGTCATAGACCTCCGAAGGTGCTGTATGGTAGGTGCTCCGCAGCTTCTGTCTTCGTATCTTGTACCGTTGTGTGATTTCAGCCATGGGAAGGATGATACATTTCGTGTCATGCATCACGAAGCCGTTTGAGAGGTATCCCAAATGGTACGATGTTTCTTTGGGGAGGTTGATTTGACGTTCCAAAATGGTCTTTTGTAAGCTGCTTTCCTCGGAATCCGTGGAGCAGAGGAAGTGTAGAGAAAAGTCCTTTCCCGCAAGTTTAGAAAGAGAGGCTAAAATTTCATCTCCCGAGATAGGCTCTTCCGGGGGCTTTTCTGGCAAAAGATATTGCGTGATGGGAACAAAAGGGTTCGCCCACCGTTTAGCTATGTGCTCTCGGTTAAATATTTGGAAGGAGAGCTTATGCATTGGGGCATTTTCAGAGTAAAAGCCGCCACGTTGCTTTTCTAGAAGTGTGATTTTGCTTAATTCTTCAATAGGTTGCTTCGGCAGAAAGATTTTCTGGAGCGGCGAAACATCGTCTAGAAAGGACTCTAGGCTGCCGAAAGATTGTGTTGGCTTGCCGAAAATATGGATTAAGGACGCATACCGGTCCTCTAGTGCAAGAAGGTCGTCGAAGATGACAAGAGCATTGTTGCCGAGGTAGTCGAGAATTGTGCTGAGTGAATCCTCCCCACCTAAAAATTCCATCTCTTGTGCGGGAGTGATCTCTGCATGGTCTAGCGGGGTGATAGATTTTTGCCCTATGGGGTCAAAGGTTCGCAAAGACTCAATATCATCACCCCAGAATTCAATGCGGATGGGTTCGGGCGACGAAACAGGAAAGATATCGATAATTCCGCCGCGAACAGCAAATTCCCCTTTGTCGGCGGCAACAGGGCAGCGTTGGTATCCCATGTTATTGAGACGCTCGATGAGGGTATCATAGGGGAGGGTGGCGCCAACTTTGAGAGTTAAATAGAGAACATTGAATTTCTTGGGTGGGATCAGCTTTTGTAGACATGCGTGTAAGCTGCTGATGATGATTTGGGGTTGTGATTTTTCGACGATAGCGCTGAGAACTTGATATCTCTCTCCAACAATATCGGGACTAGGAGGGATTTTCTCTGTTGGGAGTGTTTCCCATGCTGGAAAATCAACGACGGGACGTTCTGTAAAGAACGGTAGGTCGTGATAAAGACGTGATTCCTCCTGGCTTGCTCCCGTAAGGATGAGAATGTGCTTCCCCGTCGCTTGTTGTGCTAAGGCAGCAACAAGAGCTTTTGGGGCGTCCCACAGCTCTTCGATGAGGATAGACTCCTGTTCCTGCAATGCGTGATGCAGCTCTTGAAGTTTTTTACTTTTTTGAAGGTTTTCTATCACGGTTCTTTAAGCACTCAGGAGTTCTTTTGCTTTGGCAAGGGCTTGTCCTATATTTTCTGGGGATTTCCCGCCAGCTTGTGCGCTGTTGGCTTTTCCACCACCCCCTCCACCGACGATAGGGGCAATGATTTTGATGATTTCGTTCGCTTGAATTCCTTTGCTGATGAGGTCATCGCTGACACGGACAAGAACCTGACAGGTACTGTCTGAAGAAGTTGCTAGGATGAGGACTCCCGATTTGAGTTTACTCATCACCTCTTCTGCACAGGTGCGCATTTCGTCAGGAGCAACAGCAATTTTAGCAGCGATGAGAGGGGTGTTGTTGATATTTTCCACTTTGGTGAGAAGATCTTCGACGAGTTCTTTCAAATGGGATTTCTTTGCAGATTTCAACTTTTGAGATAACGATTTATTTTCTTCTAGGAGCTTTTCGATGCGTGTCATCAACTGCTGTGGCTTTGTTTTGAGGGAAGCGGCGACATCGTCCAAAAGATCTTCATCCTTTCTAGCCAAAGCTTCCGCTTCCTCTCCAGTTACCCCTTCAATGCGGCGTATTCCCGCAGCGATGCTACCTTCGGACGCGATTCTGAAAAATCCAATGTTTCCCGTTGCCGATGTATGCGTGCCGCCACAAAGTTCTTTGGAATAGTCGATATCGATCACGCGGACGATTTGATCATATTTTTCTCCGAAGAATTGCTTGATGTTTTCCTTTTTTAAAATCTCTTCATAGGGTAGTTCGTAGGCTTTGACGTGGAGATTCTCACGGATTCTTTTATTGACAAGGTCTTCGACTTTTCGGATTTCTACAGGAGTCAGTGCTTTGTGGTGGTGGAAGTCGAAGCGAAGTCGACTTGGCTCGACCACAGAACCCGCTTGCTTCACATGTTCTCCAAGAATACGGCAAAGGGCCCAATGGAGTAGATGGGTTGCAGTGTGGTTGTTCGCGATCTTTTGCCTTCTTTGAGCATCAATGGCGGCGGTAAGGATGTCTCCAAATTTGATTGACCCTTTACTCATTTTTCCGATATGTGCGATCACTCCCTTAAAGGGGGGTTGGCAGTCGGTGACAGAAAACTCTTTCCCCTCGCCGTTAAGCATTCCTATATCGCCAATCTGTCCCCCCTTTTCAGCATAGAACGGAGTGCGGTCAAGAACCACCAGCCCTTCTTGGCCTTGTGTGATTTCTTCAACGAATTGTTCGTTAACAACGAGGGCCGTTACTTTCCCTTCAGCGGAAAGTTCTGTGTACCCTAAAAATTCACAATCTCCATGTTCCTTGGTATAATTGGCGAATAAATTTTCGGTGGCGATCTGCTTGGCGGTTTTGTGAACCTTGCGTGAGCGCTCTTTTGCTTCCTCTTCCAACTCAGTGTATCGTTTTTTATCGACAGATAAGTCGGCATCGCGAGCTAGAAGAAGGATCTCTTCTAAGGGAAAGCCATAGGTGTCCTTTAGTTTAAAAGCTTCATCGCCAGAGATTTTTCGTTTCTCCTTCTGCGCATGTTCGATGACTTGATTTAAAATATTCCCCCCACGGCGAAGTGTTCGATGGAATGCTTCCTCTTCGGTTGTGAGGATTTCCTCAATGAGTGTTCGGCTTTTTGTCAGTTCGGGGTAGTCTTCACCCATGGTGTCTATAAGGTGAGGAAGTACTTTCGCTAAAAAGGGTTGATCCATTCCTAAGGTGCGTCCATACCTGACGGCACGTCTTAATACTTTCCGTAAGACATACCCACGATCGACATTGCTCGGCTGTACACCGTCAGCAATTGCAAATGCTAGACAGCGCAAGTGGTCTGCAATGACGCGAAAGGCTGGGGCACGTTCTTCGTCTTTTATTTTGTAGGGAACCCCCGAAACCTCTTCGACTTTAGAGATCAGTCCACGAAGAACATCGGTATCGTAGATACTGTCGACATCCATTATCAGATTAACAATTCTCTCCAAACCGGCACCCGTATCGATAGAGGGCTTGGGGAGAGGGTTCAGTATTCCATTATCATCACGGTTGTATTGCATGAAAACGAGGTTCCAAAATTCACAATATCGCTCTTCGGCTAGATCCTCAAAGGGCGTTGGAGCGTCCCCGTACTTAGGACCTCGGTCATAAAGAAGCTCCGAGCAGGGGCCGCAGGGTCCTGTATCGCCCATGGCCCAAAAGTTGTGCTTCTCATCAAAGCGGCAGATCCTTTCGCTTGGAACATATTTCGTCCAAATTTCAAAAGCTTCGTCATCATCGCGGAATACTGTTGGCCAGATCCGGTTGGGGTCTAACCCGAAAATTGCTGTTGACACCTCCCAGGAGAACTGGATCGCCTCCTCTTTAAAATAGTCGCCGAAAGAAAAGTTTCCGAGCATTTCAAAAAAGGTAAGGTGCCTGCGGGTGTGGCCAACATTTTCTAGGTCGTTGTGTTTTCCGCCTACGCGTATGCACTTTTGACTGCTGGTGGCACGGGTGTAGTCGCGAACGCTATTCCCTAAAAACACATCTTTGAATTGATTCATGCCCGCATTAATAAAGAGTAAGGTTGGGTCATCGTGAGGTAACACGGACGAAGAGGGAACAACAGTGTGTTTTTGGTCTCTAAAATATTTTAAGAATTTGCGACGAATCTCTTGTGTTAACATAATCCAATAAATTGTATTTTCTTCGGGAATGAATTATCCTAGAAAACGCAGTTGAAAATGATCTATAAGTGCAAGATTTTGCACTTATAGATCATTTTCAACTGCGTTTTCTAGGATTATATCATTAAAATACGTAGTAGTCTAGGGATTCTGCGGATTCCACAGGGCAAGGTTGTAGTTTTTGAGATTGATCAAAGGCAAGGGGCGTAACTCTGTCTCTAAGATTTTTAGTAACGGGAGTATCCATGTCCCTTGAGGTTAATAGAAGCACGACAGGTTCAACAGGTTCACTTTTTTGTTCTTTAGATTCTTCTAGAAGCAGTACTTTACCTGGTTCGTCGGAAGAGCTTGGTATGGAGGGTTTTGTGGTCCATTCGGGAGGGGGGAATCTGTCTGTTATCTTTATGTGGTCTGGGATTTCCCAAGGAGGAGTAGCTGAAGGGATGAGTGCTTTGGGTGCTAGTTTTTCTAACCCAAGGTCGATGGAAATTTCATATCCCAATTTTTTAGCCCAGGCTACTAAGAAAGCACCTGTGGTTTTATTCACGTTATCTGCTGTTTCGAGAACTTGTGCGGTTTTGTCGAGAGTAGTCGTGGCTGTTTCAATCAGCCGATCTGGATCGATTGGTAAGCCGATTCCTTTTAGTATTTTATCGATTAAATCTTTATTTGACTTGAGGCCATCAATAAGTTGCTGTTTATTTTCGACAAAATTCCGGACACATTTCTCACCGTTGACAAAGAACTCGTTGATTGCTTCATTCGCAGTCGAGTCATTTAAAGAAAAAGTGTCGATGACATCCATGATGCGCATGCTTATCAAGAAAGCTTGCTTGATCAGATGGAATATGCTGTAAGCAACCCATTGAATTTTGAGGAGAAGAGACTTTCCATGATGTTTAAACCAATGGATCGTTGAAGCGGAAAAAAGGGAGACTTTAGCTTTTACCTCCCATGAACATTTTATAGGTGTGCAGTAATTCCCTTTGCAGGCGTCGACAAGTTTCCTCCAGCTTCTTACTACTTTCGCTTGTTGCTCAACGCAGTCAAGAATACGTGTTGCAATCAGCACACATGTGGCAGAAATGCGTAACGCTAATGAGTCGCCACGAAAGAAATTCATACCATGGCCGGCAGCGAGTTTCAATAAGTTGTCAGGATTGGTATATACTGTTCCTCGGCGATACCAACTCCAGAGGTGGTGTACTTTATTTACCACTCTGAGACCTGGAATCATAGAAGTGGGGAGAAAAACTCTATTGGGGGAAATTCCTTGAGTTGTTTGTTGGACGAGCCTTGCTGGTGTAGCCATTTTGCCCTCCGGGTTAGATGTTGTCTTATATCCGAATAGTACCACCACGTCATGGAGAAAAGCAAGAATAAAAGGTTTTTTTTGAAAAGGGATATCAGGGGACAGTTTCAAAAAGGTAAGAGATTGCCCGTGCAGACCCTAACCATTTGAGGTAGAAGTTATTATGGATTACACTCTAAGTAAAGAATACCGATTAAACAGCTTTGAAAGAGGTCGTAGTAACTATCCAGTTCTCTTTTGATTTCAGGTATCATTTTTACAACTTTCAGTTGCGGTTTCTCTTCGATACTTGTTTTAAAGGTTTTATAGAACGTTGTAAATGTTTTAAACGCAAAGATTTGCGAGCTTTTCAGGGTTGCTGACCTCTTGTCGTCTACCGTCCAAACGCTATCATTTACAGATATTTGGTTCAGCTCGAGGAGGGAAGATGCCACAGTTTTTGCACTGTTTATTAAATCGCTTAGAAGTTCTGTGTCGATGTATTGCATGCCTTCGCGTTTCATTTTCCACCAGGTAATATTTGCTTCAACTGTAGCAAAGTAATCAGCGGTATTGATATGTGTAACCTCTCCGGGTTTACCATGTGCAAGAAGTTTTTTTTCCCCAGAAATTTTTTTCTCGAGTTTTTCGATTCTATTCGAAATCCGACTCTCAAAACCGGAAAGGTGTTCCCGTTGCATCACATGTTGTAGGTATATCTTTCGTATTGCTTCGTTTCCAGCTTGTTTACATTCTGTATTGTCAAAGCAATTTTCTGAACAGAGATAAATTGGATTATCATAAAATGGATCATTGATTCTTCTATTTTGTGGAAACATTTGAGTTGCCTCTTACGTTTTACAATCATTAATACCTAATGCATTTCTATGCGATTGATTTCAAGTAAATATTTTTTCTTATTTCTAGATGAAGTACGAGCACAACTTGTGTTATTGAAGGTTCTTTTTAAGAAGTTCCTCAACGAAGGTGGGGACCTGTTCTGATGCTTTGCCGATGATCGATCGATCAAAAAGGGCGCTGATTTCCGTTTTTTCTATGTTGATCTCTACAGTTTCCGCTCCATAGGCTTTTGCCATGGAGACAAATCCTGCTGCGGGATAAACCACTCCCGAGGTTCCTATGGAGAGGAAAAGTCCTGTATGCATTAGCTTCCATTCGATGATGTCCATAGCGAAGGGAATCTCTCCAAACCAGACGACATGCGGGCGCATTCCTCCTTTCTTAGAGCATCGAGGACAAACCATTTCTGTAGAGAGGTCTGTCTCGTCTGGTTCCAGATGACCGCAGTGGTGGCATCGGGCTTTGAGAAGCTCTCCATGCATGTGAATTACGTTTTTTGATCCTGCTCGTTCGTGGAGATCGTCGATATTTTGCGTGATGATGCAGACTTCGGCGTCGTATTTTTTCTCAAGTTTTGCCAAAGCAATGTGGGCCGGGTTGGGAGTTACGTCGGAAAGAAGTTTTCTTCTTCGTATGTTGTAAAATTCGTGTACGAGGTCGGGATTTCTTTCGAACGCTTCTGGGGTAGCAACATCTTCAAGGCGATATTTTTCCCATAATCCGTCTGCTGCCCTGAAGGTGGGGATTCCCGATTCTGCAGAAACCCCTGCGCCAGTAAGAACTGTAATATTTTTCGATCTCATAGCTAGGGTTTATACTATGAAATTTTTTCACCCAGCGCAAGGGAGTTTTTTTAAACTAAATAGAAATTCCGTATTTGATAAACATCAACGGAATGTCAAGCCGTCCTCTTTTTTTAAAACTGTATTTCGAACTTCCCCAGGTGGGAGCGTTAATGTGCGCTTCGACAAAATGCTTTTTGCTGCCGCAGTGCATAAGTTCTTTCCCGATCACAAAGTCTGGAGCGATTGTCTTGGCGTTGTGGCTGTGGTTGGATAGGATGAAGCTTGTCGAAACGCCGAGGCCAAAATACCAGGGATCCTGGCGGCAGGGGTTGGGAAAGTAATGACATACGGCATTTCCTTGAATTTGATGCAGTTCAATGAGAGTAGAAGCACTTAGAGAGAAATCGTATCCAAAGCGCATACAGCGTTGCCGATAACCGATGCCTATATTTGGTATGAGGATGATGGGTCCTACTCCAAAAGTGTAGTAGCCGTAACTATCTTTGTGATTTTTTTCTACGATAAATAGTGTTTCACATTGGTTTGCTGCGGCGGGTTCATTCATAGCGAAGATGCTATCGACGCATATGATTGTTAAGACAGATAATGTTAATAAAAAATATTTCATGATTGTTTCTCCTTTTAGGAATTAAGGGAACGAACATGTTATGTTAAGTCGTATTAATATGGTTAGCAATAAATTTGGGAGTACGGGGACTTGTCACCGTTTTGTTAGTCGCCGACTTGTTGGTGACATTTGTGGACATTTGCACCAAAACCATCGACAAGTCGATGGATAACAAAACGGTGACAAGTCCCCGTACTCCCAAACTCTTCGCGACTTCTTCCCCCTTTTTTCTTGCGGGATTTGTGATTTTAGAGGTAACATGTCTTCTTTCTTAACCCCAAATTACCTTGTCAATCATGAGACCTTTAGACCCCGATTTAAAACAGATTTTAGAGAAAACAGCGAACACGATTCGGCAGCTTACGATGGATGCCACTCAAAAAGCGAATTCCGGTCATCCCGGTATGCCCATGGGTTGCGCTGAGATTGGAGCGTATCTCTATGGGTGCGCGCTGAAACACAACCCTAAAAATCCCCATTGGTTGAATCGCGATCGATTGATTCTGTCGGGCGGTCATGGGTCTATGCTTCTTTACTCCTGCCTGCATCTATCCGGATTTGACCTTTCGATGGGGGAGATCCGAAATTTCCGTCAGCTTCATTCTCAAACACCGGGGCATCCGGAGGAGACGACCCCTGGTGTAGAAACGACAACGGGTCCTCTTGGCCAGGGTGTTGGAAATGCTGTTGGGCAGGCTTTGGGGTTCAAAATCCTTGCTGACCGTTTCAATACTGGTGATCATACGATTATCGATAACAAAGTCTTTGTTTTGATGACGGATGGAGACATGATGGAGGGGGTAGCTTCGGAGGCTTCAGCGCTTGCGGGACATTGGAAGCTGGACAATTTGATTGCGATTTACGACTCGAATCACATCTCCCTTGATGGTCCATTGTCCGAATCTTCCTCTGAAGACACAAGAGAGCGGTACAAAGCTTATGGTTGGGAGGTGTATGAGGTGGATGGTCATGATTTCGATGCTCTCCACGAAACGATCTCTCGGGTTCGGGAAAATCAGGAGGGTCCGACGCTGATCATTGCAAACACGATCATCGGAAAGGGTGCTCCCAACAAAGCGGGTACGCACAAAGTCCATGGGTCACCTTTGGGTGAAGAAGAGGTGAGGGCAGCAAAAGAGGCTCTTGGTCTATCTGAAGAGCCTTTTTATGTTCCTCAAGCTGTTTACGATTTCTTCCAAACAAAATTGCGTCAAGAAGATACGTTGGAACAGGAGTGGAAGCAAACTTTTGAAGGGTGGACTCAAGCAAACCCTGAGCTTAGCAACGAGTTTGAAGTTATGTCGAAACGTGCCCCTGATGGCGATCTGGAGCGGAAGTTGTGGGAGGTTGATATCAAGGACCCTATTGCTGGCCGCAATGCTTCCCATGCTGTTCTTCAAGTTCTGGCGGATGCTCTTCCCTATCTCTATGGGGGGTCTGCGGATCTCTCTTGCTCGGATATGACGATGCTCGAACAGTTTCCCGTTATTGTCCCCGGCGTTTTTTCTGGAAGGAATATCAAATTTGGTGTGCGAGAGTTTGGAATGGCAGTCATTGCTACAGGTTTGGAGCATACAGGAATGATGACACCGTTTATCGGTACGTTTTTGACGTTTTCCGATTACATGCGCAATGCCATACGACTGTGCGCATTGATGAAGGGACATGTGATTTATCATTTTACTCACGATTCTTTCTTCCTTGGTGAAGATGGCCCCACACATCAGCCTGTAGAGCATTTTGCCTCTTTGCGGGCGATGCCCAATTTGCAGGTGATCCGTCCTGCAGATGCCAATGAGGTGAAGATGGCCTGGGTTGCTGCTTTACGATATCAGGGGCCAACGGCGTTGATTCTTTCAAGGCAAAACCTTCCCGAATTGTCTGGGACAAAGGTTCCCTATGCCGAAGGTGTTGGGCGAGGGGCTTATGTTTTGAAAAAGGAAACAGGAAAACTTGACTACACTTTAGTTGCTACAGGGTCTGAGGTTTTTTTAGCGTTAGACGTTGCGGAGGAGTTAGAAAAGCATGGCAAGTCGGTGCGTGTGATCTCTATGCCGTGCTGGGAGCTTTTTGAGAAACAAAACGCAGATTACAAGGAGAGTGTCTTTGGTGGAGATTTGGGACAGCGTGTCAGTATTGAAGCGGGAGTTGAACTGGGGTGGCATAAGTATATCGGCTCTGATGGGATTGCAATCTGTATGGAGAGCTTTGGTGCCTCTGCGCCGGCGAAAGCATTGGCGGAGGAGTTTGGCTTCACTGTGGACTCAATTTTGCAAAGGATATTGAAATGAAACAACTTTTCCTTGATGCTTTAGCGTGTCGGAATCAGCAGCGTCCTCCCATTTGGTTGATGCGTCAGGCGGGGAGGTATATGCCTGAATACCGCGCCATTCGGAAAAAACATTCTTTCATCGAAATGTGTGAGCAGCCCGAGCTGGCAGCAGAAATCACTCTGCAACCCATACGTGCCTTTGGAATGGATGCTGCGATTCTCTTTTCCGATATTCTTGTGATTCCCAAAGCTCTTGGTGTGGGATTACATTTTGAGGAGGGAAAGGGACCCATTATTGAACGTCCTTTACATCGTGGTGCTGACGTAGAAGCGTTGCCAAAGCCGAATATTTCCGAAAAACTCCATTACGTTGCCAAGGCAATTCGCTATGTTCTTCCTGAGCTAGAAGTTCCTCTCATCGGATTTTGTGGCGGCCCTTTCACGGTGGCAAGCTATATGATTGAGGGGGGCTCCAGCCGCGATTTCAAGAAGACTAAGCAATGGATGTTTCGCGACCCTGACACCTTCCATCAACTTCTTACTCGTATCACTGACTGCACCATTGATTACCTCAACCTTCAAATTGATGCTGGAGTTCAAGCCCTCCAGATTTTCGAAACATGGGCGAATGTTTTGGGGCACCCCTATTTCCGGAAATTCTCCTTAGAATATATGCGACGAATCGTTCATGGACTTAAAGATGCAAATATTCCAGTGATTATCTTTTGTAAAGGATCATCCGCTTTTGCCAAAGATATTGTTGAAATAGCTCCCAAAGGGATCAGTCTCGATTGGAATGTTGATCTTACCAAGGTGAGATCCCTTATTCCTACAAATGTTGCCTTGCAGGGAAACCTTGATCCCGATGTTCTGTATGCATCTTCCGAGGTGATCCAAAGAGAGGTCGAAAGTTTGCTCCGCGGAATGAATTCCGATCCAGGTTACATCTTTAACCTTGGTCATGGCATGAAACCAGATATTCCGGTTGATGCTGTAAAAGTACTTGTGGAAACGGTAAAGAATTTCAAGAAATGAAAAAGTTTGTCATCATAGGCGGAGGCATTAGCGGTCTCTCGTTAGCATGGTTTCTGAAACGACGTTTTGGAGATAAAATTTCCCTTACCATAGTCGAAAAAGAAAATCGTCTTGGTGGATACGTGCACACAAAACGGAAGGATGGCTTTATCTTTGAACAGGGGGCGCGAAGCTGTCGATCCAAAGGATCTGGAATGCAAACCCTGCAGCTTATTGAACAGCTCGGTTTGCAGGATCAGGTGATCGCTGGGGATCCTTCTGTGAAGAATCGCTATCTTTGGATCGACAAAAAATTACGTTCCCTTCCAACTGGACCCTTTTCTTTTTTTACTTCATCGCTCATGAAAGGAGTAATCCCAGCGCTCTTTAAGGACTTGAAAACGGCTCCAAGTTCAGAAAAAGATGAATCTATTTATAGTTTCATCTCTCGTCGCTTTGGATCAAATATTGCTGAAACCCTTATCGATCCCGTAACAACAGGAATCTATGCGGGCGACATCCGGCAGCTTTCCATCAAATCATGTTTTCCTTTCCTTCATGAATGGGAACAAGCCCATGGCTCTGTAATCAAAGGCGCCTTTAAAGGAAGAAAGAAGAAGCGGATCTCTTCCAGTAAGTTTGTGCAAGAACATCAAAGAGCAAGTTTGTTTTCTCTAAAAGACGGTATTGAAATCCTCGTCCATGAACTTGCTTATCGGTTGCGAGAGCATCTACTCCTTTCCAATGAAGCCACAGCCTTCCACTTTCATCCCAACAAGGTAGAGGTCGATCTTAAAGATGGGACCATTCTTGAAGCAGACTACCTCTTTTCAACCATTCCCGCTTCCAATTTGTCTTCGTTATTTGCTTCACACCATAAGGAACTTTCCGACCTTCTAGCAAGTATCCCTTCCATTTCTGTTGCTGTTGTTAACTTGGGATATCATAAGTCTGTCATTAAGAAACGAGGATTTGGGTATTTGATTCCTTCGAAAGAAAAGGAAAACATTCTTGGTGTTGTATGGGACTCTTCCATTTTTCCCCAGCAGAACCAGATCCCTGAGGAAACTCGTTTTACAGTGATGCTTGGCGGTGCTCATTTTCATAATTTTGATGACCTAACATCTCAAGAATGTACGAACATCGCCCTAGAAGCTGTATCAGAGCACTTACGTGTCGACACCCCTCCAGACACCATTTCTGTGAAAATGGCACCAAAATCCATTCCACAGTATCTTGTAGGTCATGCCGCGAAAGTTGAGGCGATCGAAAATATCCTTTCTAGGGTTTTCCCTCGCTTGACCATCTCCGGAAACTCCTACTATGGGGTTTCCTTTAACGACTGCATCGCCTACAGCAAAAAGCTCGAAGAAAACACGAAACTTTGAGAGTATATATTTTAATTATACAGTGGTGTATAATGGAAATAGGGATTGTGGAACTAACCAAGTGAGATATCATGTTTGATAAATTTACGAATCGCGCAAAACAGGTCATTAAGCTTGCCAAAAAAGAGGCACAGCGTCTTAACCACAATTACTTAGGTACCGAACATGTGCTTTTGGGCCTTCTAAAGCTCGGACAAGGCGTTGCTGTCAACGTTCTGCGCAACCTGAATATCGACTTCGAAACCGTCCGTAATGAAGTAGAAAAATTAGTAGGATATGGCCCTGAAATTCAGGTATATGGCGATCCAGCTCTTACCGGTAAAGTGAAAAAAGTCTTCGAGTTTGCCAATGAAGAAGCTGCCAACCTCCACCACAACTATGTCGGTACAGAACACCTGCTCCTCGGCTTATTGCGCCAAACAGATGGTGTTGCAGCGCAGGTTCTTGAGAATTTAAACGTCAACCTCAAAGAAGTACGGAAAGAGGTCCTCAAAGAACTTGAAACCTTCAACCTCCAACTTCCCCCCATCGGAGCACCAGGACAGCCCCAAGGGCAGCAAGGTCCCGGGCAACCGGGTGCTGGACCTCAAGGGCGTCCCTTCGAAAAAGCAGGAACGGTACCCTCTGATAAAACTCCAGCATTGAGAGCTTATGGCTTCGACCTTACAGAAATGACACGTGAAGGGAAGATGGATCCCGTGATCGGTCGTAAGGAAGAGGTCGAACGGCTCATTCAGATTCTCTGCCGTCGCCGTAAAAACAACCCTGTGCTGATAGGAGAGGCAGGTGTTGGAAAAACGGCCATCGTAGAAGGTCTCGCTCAAGCTATTGTTCGAGGGGATGTCCCTGACAACCTTCGCAATAAACGATTGATTACCCTTGACTTAGCCTTGATGATTGCCGGAACAAAATACCGGGGACAGTTTGAAGAGCGAATAAAAGCTGTCATGGACGAGATCAAAAAGAATGGGAATGTCCTTCTTTTTATAGACGAATTACACACAATCGTCGGTGCTGGTGCCGCTGAAGGGGCGATCGATGCTTCGAATATTCTAAAGCCTTCACTTTCTCGTGGTGAGTTGCAATGTATTGGAGCAACAACTATCGATGAATATCGCAAACATATCGAAAAAGACGCCGCTCTAGAACGGCGCTTTCAAAAAATTGTCGTGCAACCATCAAGTGTTGATGAAACCATAGAGATCCTTCAAGGATTGAAAGTCAAATACGAAGAGCACCACAAGTGCCTTTACACCCCTGAAGCGCTTCGAGCTGCGGCGATACTTTCCGACCGTTACCTTCATGGACGTTATCTCCCCGATAAGGCGATCGATCTTATCGATGAAGCGGGAGCAAAGATGCGCATTTCTATGATGAATCAACCAAAAGATATCAGCAAATACGAAGTCGAGATCGAGGAAGTACGTGTGGCGAAAGAAACAGCGATTAGCAAGCAGGAATACGAAAAAGCTGCTAGTCTTCGAGACCGGGAAAAGTCGCTTCGCGAACAATTGCAAAAGCTTCGAGCCGAATGGGAAACAAATAAACAAGAATATGAAGTCGTCGTTGAAGATGAAGAGATCGCCGCCGTCGTTGCTAAACAAACAGGTGTCCCGCTAACCCGTCTGACAGAAGGGGAAACAAACAAAGTGTTGGCAATGGAAGAACATCTTCGCAAGGACATAATAGGACAAGGTGAAGCTTTAAAAACTGTATGCCGCGCTATTCGCCGAAGCCGGGCACATATCAAAGATCCCAACCGCCCCATCGGAGCATTTATGTTCCTCGGACCAACAGGGGTAGGAAAAACACTGCTTGCACGACTTCTTGCAACACACCTGTTTGGCGGTGAAGAAGCACTCATACAGGTCGATATGTCAGAGTACATGGAGAAATTTGCTGTCAGCAGAATGACAGGATCTCCTCCAGGATATGTTGGCCATGAAGAAGGAGGTCAGCTCACCGAACAGGTGCGCCAGCGACCCTATTCAGTTGTCCTTTTTGATGAGATTGAAAAGGCGCACCCCGATGTGATGGATCTCTTGCTGCAAATTCTTGAAGAGGGGCGCTTGAGCGATGCATTTGGTCGAAAAGTGGACTTTCGCAATACGATTATCATTATGACTTCCAACCTCGGTGCTGACCTCATTAAGAAAAGCACGGAAGTGGGCTTTGGCGCCGTGGAAGGAGCTATGGATTACGCACACATTAAAGAGAAAATTGAGAGTGCCGTAAAAAAACACTTTAAGCCTGAGTTTCTCAACCGTTTGAATGACACCGTCATCTTCCAGCCGCTGGATCGTGACCATCTTCTTGAGGTTATCGAACTTGAAATCAACAAGTTAAAAAAACGACTTGAAGATCGAGAAGTGTATATCACCCTTGATGACAAAGCTAAAGGGTTTTTGGTCGATGAAGGATTCCAGCCCGAAATGGGGGCTAGACCCATGCGAAGAACCATTGAGCGTTTCCTTGAAGATCCTCTTGCTGAAAGAATTCTTCTTAATCCTGATGAAGGGCGCCGTTGCTTAGTCACGGTAGAGGATGAACATCTCAAATTTATCGATGAGGAGGTTTTTCCTCTCCATAAGAAAAAGAAAAAGAAAAAAAAAGAAGAGAAGGGAGAGAAGGGAGAGGATCAGGAAGAGAAGAAGAAAAGAAAAAGGAAACCAAAAGCGAAGGCTGCCGAGAAAGAAGCTGAATAAATCCTAAACGCAAAGGCGCGAAGACGCAAAGAATTTAATTCTTTGCGCCTTTGCGATTAATTTTTCTGTGGTGCAACAAGTTATGCTGGCAGGGCATTGATGGCGAGGATCTCTTCTTGCATTTTGATGATCTCCTCCATCACAGTGCGGAGGTTCAGAACTCCTGACCTCGAGGATTTTTGATGAGACCATTTTTCCAAAAACCAAAATCTTTGGTATCTTCTCTTGTGAGCGTGTTCTTGAGACCATCTGGGAAAAGACCGGCTTTTTTGGGAT
>JAAKFP010000090.1 GCA_011065005.1 Chlamydiota bacterium
TTTTTGGGCTAGTTCATTTCGCTGAAAACATAGATTCACCTGTGCTCATATTTTGAAGCAGCTCTGTTTTCAGCGAAGTTTTGCGCAGCAAGCTGCGGGGAATTTACCCAAAAGGATTAAAAATAGACCCTCTCATAAAACCTCAAATTTCTCTCTGTGCTCTCTGTGAACTCTGTGGTGAAATTTCCAGCGGGAATTGCTGATAAAAAGCAAAAAGCCTTAGATGTTTAGGTGTTTACGGAAAACTGGATCCGATTGTGATTGCTGTCATGGTAACGTGCTGTGTCCCCGAGCCCCTCTTCAATGCTCAGAAGACGATTGTATTTTGCAATTCGTTCACTTCGAGACATCGATCCAGTTTTTATCTGCCCCGAATTTACCCCTACGCTGATATCTGCGATGATACTGTCCTCTGTCTCTCCTGATCTGTGAGAGATCACTGTGGTGTATCCATGGGTATGGGCGATTTTTATCGTTTCCAAAGTTTCTGTCAGAGTTCCAATCTGGTTGACCTTGATCAGGATGGAATTTGCTACACCCATTTGTATCCCTTTGCTCAGGAATTTAGGATTTGTCACAAAGATGTCATCCCCGACAATTTGCACCTTTTTGCCCAGTCGATCCGTTAAAACCTTCCATCCAGACCAGTCGCCTTCATCTAATCCATCTTCAATGGAGTCGATAGGATATTTGTTACAAAGTTCCTCTAAGTAGGCGACCTGTTCTTCAGAAGTTCGCTCTGCGTACTTTTCGCCCCGCTTCTTTCTTTTCTTTTCAATGTAACAGCCGTTTCCCTTGTCATAAAATTCGGACGCTGCGCAATCAAGGGCTAGGGCCACCTGGGATCCCGGACGATATCCTGCCTTTTCAATTGCTGAAAGGATCATCTCAATCGCTTCCTCGTTGGAGCCTAAATTCGGCGCGAATCCCCCCTCATCACCAACGGCAGTCACATGCCCATCCTCTTTTAGCAAGCCTTTCAAAGTGTGGAAAACCTCCGAACCCCACCGTACTGCCTCCTTGAACGTCGGAGCCCCGACGGGGCGGATCATAAATTCCTGAAAATCTAAGGAATTGTCAGCATGGGCTCCCCCATTGATGATGTTCATCATTGGGCACGGCAGAATATAGGTGTGACACCCCCCAATATATCGATACAAAGGCAAGCCTGCAGTGATCGCTCCAGCGCGCGCTAACGCTAGAGAAGCTCCCAAAATCGCATTCGCTCCCCAGCGTTCTTTGTTTTCTGTGCCATCTCCGGCGATCATCATCATGTCGAGGCGTGTTTGGTCAAAGACATGCTCTCCCACCAAAACCTGGGCAATAGGACCATTGACATGCTGGACAGCGGTTTTCACTCCCTTCCCAAAATAACGGTGACTATCTCCGTCGCGAAGCTCCAAAGCTTCGTTTGTTCCTGTGGAGGCGCCGGAGGGAACAGCAGCTTTGGCCATCACATTCTGGTCCGTGGTGAGCACAACCTCTACCGTTGGAAGTCCTCGAGAATCTAAAATCTCTATTGCTTTAACAGATCGGATATACGCCATATATTGCCTCTTAGGTGGTTTCCCTCAAAGATATGGATCTAGCCTTTTCCTAGCAATCACGAAAAAATCGGCTAGCGACGTCGATGGATTTCATGGATTGATTCCATGAGAGCTTGGTAAGAGTCGTAGCGCAAGGGAGAGATTTTTCCATTTTTTAGATTTTCAAGGACGGCGCATTCCTGTTCATGAATATGGGAACAGTTCGGAAATTTGCATTGGTGGCTGTATTCACATATTTCAGAAAAATACTGCTCCAACTGATCGTCTTTTAGGTCCCACACACCAAAGCTCTTAATTCCTGGAGTGTCGATACACCAACCTCCAAATTCCAGTGGTTGCAGATGTGCGCGCGTTGTGGTATGAGCACCCTTTCGGGTTTTGCGGACCGTTTCCTTGACGGGTAAGTTCAACCCTGTGATGGCATTAATCAGCGAGGATTTTCCCGTTCCCGATTGCCCGGAAAAAACAGAAGCTTTCCCTTTCATAGCTTTTCGTAACTGATCGAGACCTTCTCCCGTCTTTGCGCTGATGGGAATCAGAGCGATCTCCGCCTTGGCGTAAGCCTCTTGGCACTCTTGTAATAATTTCCTTTGTTCTCTTGTTTCTTTGTCATAGGTTTCGTCTTCAAGTAAATCCACCTTGTTGATCAGCACCACAGGTTTCATGTTTCCTTTTTGTGCCGCGATGATGTATCTATCGATGAGAAATGGTTTTAGGAGGGGGGAAATGACGGAAACAGTGATCAGCACCTGATCGATATTTGCTGCAAGCACTTGCTCTTTGCGGCGGGAAAGGTTGTCGGCACGGGATAGGGTGGACGTACGCGGTTCCACGTCGGTGATGATTCCTTCATGGTCAGGCGCTTTTTCAAAAAGAACAAAATCACCGACGGCGACGAGATTTTTCACTCTGGTTTTTTCTTTTTTTAGCAGCCCCCGCACAGCGCAGGTATAGGTTTCTCCATCAAGATCAACAGTGATACCCTGAGATGTGATCGATAAAGCACGACCACGGAAAAGTTTTTTGTTTGCAAGTTTGCTTTGCACTTCTTGCTTAAAACTCTCTTCAAATTTTTTGTAGTCCGTTTTTTTGTATTTCGAGCGATCTTTGGCAGAAAGGCGCTTTCGTTCTATCCTCGAGGCTTTGCGGTCATCACCAAAATACTCCTCTTCAACGAGACAGGCGACCCACCTTTTGGGGTGGTTGTTTTGATTTGACTTTTCCCCTTTAGATTTATCCATAAGCAATTATTTTATAAAACCTACTCTACTACCTTCTATTATAACGTAAAACCAGAGAAGAATCAACTTTTATTTTGATATATATCATTGAATAATAAGCTGATACATCAATATTCCGCCTGCAACAGAGACGTTTAAAGATTCCATGTTGCCCGACATCGGTATCGTAATTTTTCTGCAAAGACTCTTAGCCTCTTCTGAAAGGCCGTGGGCTTCGCTCCCTAAAACAAGGAGAATACCATCACCCGGCGAAAAGTCTTTGATATTCGTTCCTTTGAGGTCTGCGCATAGGGGCTGAAGTGCAAATTTCTCTACCAACGCTCCTAATTGCGACCACGATCTCTGTTGCAGAGGAAGACGAAAGGTGGCTCCTTTCGCAGATCTGATGGCCTTATCATTGTAGGGGTCGCAGCTGTTATTCAAAATGAAAGCTCCTTCCCATCCCAAAGCCAAAGCGGTACGCAGTAAAGTTCCGAGATTGCCCGGATCGCTTATGCCATCCAGAGCGATCAAGTAACGACATTTTTTAAAAGTGACGTTGTCTGGTATCGGTACTTCTGCCAAAACCCCTTCAGGAGTTTTTACACCCGAAATTTTTTTTAGGATCTCTTCCGTGACAAGATAGCTTTCATTCGCTTGGACCTTTGGTGGAAATAACGACTCTTCCGTAGCGAGCAACTTCATGGCTTTCTGCTTCTGACAGACTTCAGAAACGAGTTTTTTTCCTTCGACAACGACAGCTCCCTTTTCATAGCGATAGCCGCGGCTTTTTCGCAATTGTACCAAATGTTTTACGACCGGATGTTGTAGACTAGAAATTTTTCTAAGCATTTAATGTGGCCATTTTGGAGATTGTTTTAAAACAGTAAGCACTTGTTCTTTGTCATGGAGATCTTGATTTACAGAGATTCTCTCCGCTTCCTCTAAAAGCTCTCCCATCTTTTTGCTAGGAGGAATTCCCTCTTGTTGCAAGTCCAAGGAGGTGACAAGAGGTTGTCTTGAGGCGATTCTCTGAATATGTGCATCTAAACGCTTTTGGCGCTCTTTGTGCTTGCTCAGAAAAGTGGCTCTTTTATCTGAGGGATAGCGTGCCGCGATCACTTCGAGAGAGAGCTGGGCGTTGGGTTGGGCATAATAGCGTGCCCATTCCACGTCTTCGCTCTCCTCCTTCTGTACTAGCTCTCGAGCTCGACAGGTGAATTCTACCAGTCTACTGTTCTTGTTGCTTACCTTCAAATATTGACAAAGCTCCGATTGCGTTTCGAGGGAAGCGTCGGGGAAAAGTTCCATTACATAGAGAATAGGAGGGGACTCCTTTGGAAAGTTCGCAAAAGAGGAAACACGACGCTTTAATTCTTCAACATCAATAGTCTTAAAAACAGGAAAGATAACCGAAAGCAGCCCCAGCTGATGTAACTCCACGATCGCTTGGGCAAAGTTTGGGTATTCAGCCATCTTTTCTAACTCTTGCCACACCCGTTCGATTGCTACTGCTGGAAAAAGGGTTTTTGCATTTTCTGCGATCGCTTTGCGCGTCTCCTCATCGATAGTAAACCCAAAACGTTCTGCAAAGCGAACAGCTCGAATCATTCGCAACCTGTCTTCCACAAAACGCTCATGAGGATTGCCAATCGTTCGAACCACACCACGTTTGAGGTCCTCTTGCCCCTTGACGTAGTCGATAACTTTTTCTTCGACGGGATCGTAAAACATTCCATTGATGGTGAAATCACGTCTTTGTGCATCTTCTACAGGTGTTGATAGCTCTATTTCTGTAGGTCTCCGTCCATCCTGGTACTCGAGGTCTCTTCGAAATGTCGACACCTCAAACTGATGACCATCCATCAGAACAATCACCACACCAAAACTGATGCCAACAGGTACCGTTTTTGGGAAAAGTTTAACGATGGTTTCCGGTGGGGCATTTGTTGCAATATCGATATCCGAAGAGGGATGCCCCATGAGAAAATCGCGTACCCAACCGCCCGCAAAATAGGCGGTGTACCCAGCCTCATTCAGCTGTTTTACAATTTTTTTGGCACAATCCAGGGCGTTCATAGTGCTATGTTACTATAAATAAGTGGAGAGGGTAAAGAGGAAAGAAAGAGAGTAAAGAGAGAATCAAACACAGAGAAACAGAGAAGCAGAGAAAAAAGAGAATAAATAAAAAAGGGAAGACCCCTTTTCACCAGCATACATAGACAATCATTGCTCAAATTTGGAGTGCGCGGAGCAATCCGCGCTTTTCGATCTGGCAAGATCTCCCTTTGATGTCAGACCCGATTTCTGTAGTTTCTAATTTATTCACCGACAACTCTTTCAAGGGTATGAGTGATAAACGAATTCAAGCTCTCCTCATGTTCTCTATAAGCCGATCCATATTGGAATAGATGGGCTGTCACACCCGGACGAGATGGGAGAAGAATATGCAAATCCGGATCAGAAAGCAGGGGATCTATAGCTTTGGAGAGTTCTTCGGTGGCTTCGTCATATCATCGCCTGCAACGATAACTAAGGGCTCGTGCAAAAATAAGTTGTGCGTTTCTGGTGACTCAGAGCTTCAGATGCGAGGCGCAAATTCGCAGACAACTTATTAGTTTTCAAGAATTTGCAACAAAGCAGATGAAGGTGATGTGTTAGCAGAAATGCGGAAGTTATTTCTGCACGAGCCCTAACTGGGTGAAGAGCTCGCCAGCAGGAAAGGTCTCTTCTGACATGGGTAGAGGAAGTTTTCCCCAATCATCGACATAGAAAGCGCGTAGAACTTACTCGGGATGGCGATTACGAAAAATCGTTAAGCCCTCGTGATAAATGTCCAATTGCCAACGCATCCAAGGGGCACATTTCGTATAAAAAGTTGACCACGCCTCAGAAGATTCAGGATAAGATTTGTTATAAGGGCCGTTTTTAACCATCCCTCTAGACAATCATGGCATAAAGGGTGCAAGGACGGCCCGGCTGATCGTGTTTGGGATCTCGAATGGTGACAACGCGTCGATCTTCTACCCCTTGGACGTAGCTTCCATCAGAGAAAGGCCTGCTAAGCAGATCTGGCTCGATGGAGGCTCTACCTTGAAGAACCAAGGGAGGATAGTTCGCCTGGTTGATATAGCGATCAATCAGCTCCCCTTGAGATTTCATCACAAGTGTTCTGTGATAGATTTCGTACGTTTCCCCTCCCCGCTTGGCAAACGTCAGGGTGAACAAAAAGGGGCGACGGGTTTGAAAAGCGTGATGCTCTGCCAAGACCACGAGTGCGATCGCTGGCTCTCCTTCTCTATCGTAGCGCGCTCCATATCTCCACGCAATCTCATCCAAAGCGTACGCAAAATTGTGTCGGAAATAGACCGCATCTCGCTGACCTAGAGGTAGATGCACATATATCTTACGATCTTCTGTAAGCGGGTCTCTTTTTGCATCAAACCACCTGGTGATCCGATCGTGATAGGGGGGAAAGATATCTGGAAAGGTAATTCCAGGATCTAAGGTGACTGGAGCAAGAGGAACAGGCGCAGGCGCAGAGGTTTGGGCTTCTTCTCCCTCTTCTACATTTTCATCCTCAGAAGAGAACGTCGATGCCGCCGGAGCCGCGCTCTCTTCAGCCCGTTTTGCAGCTCTTGAAATTCCCCTTCCCTGAGGCCCTTTTCTCCCTCCGCGAGAGCGTCCTCGACGATTTTCCCGTCCCCGTTGTGCTGCTCTTGAGTGGTGAGAGCGCATGAGGTCATCAATTTGCTTGCGCATCGTGATGGGAATCTTGACATCTTGCAATGTTGTCAAAGAGAGAAGAGCATCGGGAGAAAGCAACTCCACCCTACCTCTTTGTTTTTCAGTGAGCTTTTGAAAACAAGCAGCATATAGCTCAGCAATCTTAAGCCCATCCTGTTTTAACCAAAGCTCGAGGGTACCCATCTGATCCCCAATCTCAGGCGAAAAGTCAAAAGCGCTAACTGGTCCTCTGACTTCTTTACAAAAATGGGGCTCTTTTGCAAAAAATGAGGCGATAATCACCGCTCCATCAAGCTGCTGACTACCACCTGCTGCTGCTGAAGTTGAAACAGAGGCAGAAGGGCAGACGAATGGTGCATCTCCCTCCTCCAGGCAGAGATATTTCTGTTGAGAGTGTGCAAAAGCCTGCCAATAGCGTTCAATATCTATCGCTTTGACAAGGCGCAAGAAACCTTCAAGGAACTCCTTATACGCATACGCATCCGTCGCTGTCGATAAGGAGCGAACAACACTAGCGAGCTCATTGCTTGAAAAGGGAGACCGCTCTCGATTGCAAAACAAGCTGATCAAACTCAGGACTGAAGCGGATTGAGAAGCAGAGAGTTGGGGCTCCAGCTGAGACCACCATCGGTCTGCAGATTCAGCTGAGGCCGCCTTGTCAGTTGTAAAAAGAAAGCGCAAGATATTTACCTCTACCAGAGAACGTGCTTCTATATTTCCCTGCGCTCCAACTAAAAGTGCTTGCGCATGAGCAATTTTTAAAGAGATATGTTGTGCAAGGCGTGTCAGAAAGGCAGCCTCCTCGTCAGAAAGGGTGGGATTGTCGAGCAAAGCTGTCAATAAACGTCCTGGCTCAGTCTCTACATAAAAATGCAGAGCTAAGGTGGCTTTTTCACTGTAAATTCTGATGACAGCTCGAGCAGCTTTTTGAACACTCTTCACCTCACCCTCGATATACTTCTGCAAGGCTGCTTGGAAATTTTGTCCTATCTGCTGATTAGTATGGAGATTTGGTGCGCTCTCAAGTTTTTTTTTCATCAGCTGCAAGACGCGCTCTTTTATCACACACTCTGAACCTGAATCGACAAGCTGCAAAGTTCTATCGAGCCCTTTCGTTCCACCTGAAGATAACTGAATCTTGACTGTAAATTCACGCGCACAAGTACCAAGAGAAGGAATAAACATATTTTTTTTCTTTAATATTAAAGGAGATAAGTCTAAGATGTCAGAAAATTTTTGTCAATCCTGGGGCTATTGAAAGGGGCCGTGGTCTGTTGTGACACGAACTTCACCAGTGTGAGCTGGTGAAGGTGCTGTGCGAAAGATGAGGGTAGGTCCCTCGACTCGGCTTTCAGGAGCAGGGTCAAACCACCTTAAGCTGCGAAGGTAAATTGCTGCACGTGGTGAGCGTTAAGGAAAAGGGACAGCAATGACAGTCTCAGGTGAGTGTTAAGGAGATGAACGAGAGTGAACCACCGTCTGAAAATGTCGAAAGGCCCATAGACGTCGTCTAAACTGGGAGTTGCAGACCACGACCAGGACAGAGCTCAAGGGTAACCTGATTATCCTAGCCCGAGTTTACTAGTTATACATCTATTACAGATGTATAACTAGTAAACTCGGGCTAGGTTCAATAGTAAGGGTTTTGGGTGATCCCAAAAAAGCCGATCTTTTCCCAGATGGTCTCAAGAATACACTCACAAGAGAATATACCAAAGGTTTTGGTTTTTGGAAAAATGGTCTCATCAAAAATCCTCGAGGTCAGGAGTTCTGAACTT
>JAAKFP010000091.1 GCA_011065005.1 Chlamydiota bacterium
TTCAACGGCTAGGTGAATGGGAGTCCTGAGCCTATTGCGGGAAATCCGCACGATGGGTTCTTAACCGGGGGGAGGTCGGGCGACCGGCCTCTCTACCAACCTGCATCTGTGGTTAAAATTTTACTTCGAGGCCTGATTGTTCGTATTTGGCTATTTTTTGGCGGGATTGTTGCTCTTTGGAGGCAGTTGTTTGGTCTAGAAGTTCGTAGATTCTTTCAAATTTTTCGCGATTTGTAATAGTATCTTCACATAGATTAATGGCGATGGTAGCGTCATTGAGATTTTCTTGGTTTGTTGTGATGACAATCCTGTCCTGACACTCTTCTGAGGACTTAGCATGGGGCAGAAAACTTTCTTTGGGTTGTTTCCATAGGAGGTCATTAACAAAGGTTGCAGCATTTTCATTTGGAACAAGAATAAGGATGCGATTTCCTCTTTCAAAGTGTTGCTGAACGGTAGCTCCTAGACGTTGGATTTTTGTTTGATTGTCGGTGACGCGAAGAAAGATGACTGTGGGTGTTTGTTGATTATTCATGATTGTTGGATTTGGATTTCTTTTTGTTGTTATTAAAGATTACACCACAAGAAATGATGGTTTTGAGGGCATCTTCAACTTTCATGTCGAGGAATACCAGTTGGTTTCGTTTAAATAATAGGATGTATCCCATTGTCGGATTCGGTGTGGCAGGAACAAAGACGGAAACAAGCCCTTGATGTTCTCTATCCGACGTTTCGGGGATATCTTCTCTCGTAATCATTCCTAAACTATACGCTTTATTGTGCGGGAAGGGAACCAGAACAACTTGGGAGAATGCTTGCTTTTCATCAGAGAAGAGGGTTTTGATCACTTCTTGTGTAGCTTTGTAGATCTTATTGATAAATGGGATTTTATCAATGATATAGTCTCCGAGATGAATAAAATAGCGGGTTATCATCATCCTAGTAAGAAGACCAACGAAGACGGTGATAAAAATCAGTGTAACGATGATGAGTAGTTTACTTGTAAGGTGTAGAACTTGTGTGGCACTAAAAAATAGGATGGGCTTTTCAAGGAGTCCGTAATAGCTGAGGATATCTTCAACAACATTCTGGAAAGGCTTTGTCAATAGGTTGATAAAGAAGTTAATGATCAGAACCGTTATCACTACCGGTAGCAAAAGAGCCAAACCTGTGAAGAAGTATTTCTTAATCATTCACTTCACTCGCAGTTTTGTTCTCTGCTTTGATGCGTTCTTCTCTTGGAATCGCCTTAAAGGGTGTTTGGATGACCCCGCAGGAGATGATATATTTTAATGCTTCTTCCACGGGCATATCCAGGTAGACAAGGTCCTCTGGTTTGAACATTATCAAAAATCCTGAAGTGGGGTTCGGTGTCGTCGGAACAAATACAGCCACAAGATATTGATCTTTGTTTTCACCGACCCCTGGAACTTTCTCCCTAGTGACGAGTCCCAAGCTATGGGTTTCCATGTTGGGGAAGGGTACCATGACCACTTGCTTAAAGGATTTTGTTGAGGCGGTAAATATAGTGCGAATAACATCTTGTGATGTCTTGTAGATGGCGCGAACAAAGGGTATTCGATGAAAGATATAATCTCCCAATCTAATAAAATAATGCACAATTACCCACCGTGTTAAAATTCCTAACAATACGGTAAAGAAAAATAATAGAGCTAGGATGAGGAGACGACTTACATAGAACTGCACCTGCTTAGCGCTTAGAAAAAGAAACCCTTTTTGTAAGAGACCATAATGTTCAAAGAAATCTCGAACAACGTCGACAAAGGGGTTCGTGAACAAGTTAACGAAAAACACTAATATGGTGATCGTTAGTGCCAGAGGGAGAAGTATGACTAGTCCCGTGATAAAATATTTGCGCATTTTTCCTCTCAAAACAGAATATTCTCAAAAAAAAGTCATTATGTTATTTTTTCTCTCTTTCTTCAATCGAAACCGCCAGGGGAGGAGAGCATCTTCTTTGGCGTAATCAATGCCGATCCGGGGTCCTACGGCGATATTTTTAGAGTGAATCTTAATCCCGCGATCTTCGACCCATATAGATTGTTTAGTTAACAACATTCCATTGTGGGAGGTATCAATACCTAATGCTTGAGTAACAGTTCCGGGGCCGTTTGCAAGAGTGGAGTCGACATTAGTTTTCTTCCTGCGGTGTAACATATTTTCTATTCCATCTGTTGGCCAGATGGCTCGAACGAGAATAGCGTGAGGTGTACCTTCGATGTTTGTCACGATATTGAAAAGATTGTGCATGCCATAGCAGAGGTAGACGTAGCAGATTCCTCCTTTTTGAAACATCGCCTCTGTGCGTTTTGTTCGACGGTTTCCATAGGCATGTGAAGCCTTGTCTTCAGGACCACGATACGCTTCTGTTTCGATAATCATTCCACCGGTGATGTCTCCCTCCAAATTGGTCATAAGAAATTTACCTAGAAGGTCGCGACTTAGTTGAACGACATCATCTTGAATGTAGAATTCTTGAGAGAGTATTTTCATAATTAAATTTCGAGCGAAAAGAGGAATTTGAGACGCGAGAAAAATAAAACGCAGAGGCGCAGAGAATAAAGAGAAAACAAAAAAAATATTTTTCATTATTTTTTTCTCTGTGTCTCTGCGCCTCTGCGTTTTTTATTCTTTCCCCTCTTTATTCTCTCCTTCCTCTCAGACACTAGCTTCCACTGGGTTTCGAGCATGATCAGGTCGATATTTTTTAGCATCACGGTGATCTTTTCTCCGGCAAAAAGGGTTGTGCCTGTGTGTCTGCCGTGTAGCGTCGTTTTTTTATTGTCGAATTCATAGAAGTCATCTTCGAGATCGGAAAGGTGGAGAAATCCTTCGATCATTAGGTCGAGAATTTCGAAATAGATTCCGAAATTTCGGACTCGTGTGATGACGGCATCAAACTGCTTGAAAGGGGTTTCCTTTGCCCACTTGTCTAAAAGCCGGAGTTTTTTTAGGAGAGTAACGTTTCGTTCGGCCCGTTCACTTATACGTTCTTGTTCTGAGCAGAGCTGAGCGATTTCTTCGAGGTGTTCATATTCCATTTCGTTACCCAGAAGGATTCGGTGGATGACAAGATCTATATAGCGGCGGATGGGACTCGTGAAGTGGCAGTAGTGGGAGAGCCCTAGTCCGTAGTGACCGATGTTTTCTGGAGTGTACAAAGCCATCCTCATGCGACGGATGTAATTTGTGGCTAAAAAGGAACCGTAGGGGGTTTCTTGGGCTTCTTCAAAGAGAGCTTGGAGATCTTGGGATGTTGGGGTGTCTGGGAGCTTGAAACCAAAGGCGTGGGCTATCATCACAAAATCTTTCATGCTTTCTTCTGATGGTTCTTCATGCACGCGGTAGGTGAGATCTTTACCTATTTTGCTAAGATGTAGGGCAACGATCTCGTTGGCTTTGAGCATAAATTCTTCGACAAGCTGGTGGGTGATATCGTAGATGACGTAGTCGGTTTTGATCGGTGTGCTATCTTTGTCGACGATCACCGCAAGTTCCGGTAGGGCAAATTCGATGCTGCCCCGTTCGTATCGTTTTTGTTTGAGGTGATGACATAGCTCGACCATGAGTTCTAAGGTTTTCTTGTGTGGGCTCTTTATTTCTCCATCTAGAACTTGCTTGGCTTGTTTGTAGGTGAATCGTTTCTTGCTTTTAATAACTGCGCGGCAAATCTTATAGTCGATAACCTCTCCATGGTGGTCGAGGCGCATAAGAATGGAGAGGGACAGGCGGTTGGTGTTAGGGCGCAAGCTGCACAGACTTTCGGAAAGGATAGGAGGTAGCATCGGTAGGCAGAACCCTGGAAAATAGGTGCTATTGCATCGCATTTTTGCTTCTTCATCGATGGGAGTGCCTGGGAGGACGTAGTGGGAAACATCAGCAATATGGACTCCCAAATGGTAGTTCCCTTTATTGTCTTTTGTCAGGCTTAGGGCATCGTCAAAATCTCTGGCGGTGTCGGGGTCAATAGTAATACATTCGAGATCCCTAAGATCGTCACGAGCTTGGATCTCTTTTCGTGATACTTGTGACCCAAAGTTTTGGGCTTCTCGAATCACCGCTGTTGGGAAGTCGTTTCTGAGGTCAAATTCCTCAATAGCAGCGGAAATATCACAGGAGGGATCGGAAATATGACCGAGATGATGTGAGACGCGGCATACAGTTTCGGTGTCTTTTAATCCCCAGTCAATCACCTCCATGACAACGCGATCGCCAACATGTACAGGTATTTCTTCGGTGGTCTGGAGAACCACGCGTTGTTCGGCTCCAAGCATTGGCACATATGCTAGAGTGTGGCCATATTGGTTAATTGCTGAGACAATTCCAGCAAGGTGAGTTCTCCCTCTTTTTAGGATAGTGATCACTCTACCTTCGGGCCCTTTATCGGAACCGGAAAATGGATTTATTTCCACTTCGACCGAGTCGCCGTCCACAGCATTCTGAGTGAAGCGCTTTGGAATAAAGATATCTTGAGAGGAGAGCGAAGGATCGTCGGGGCTGACAAATCCAAATCCTCGAGGGTGTAGCTTGAGAGCTCCGATAACGACATCGAGCTTGAACTTTTTGGGGTAGTATCGCCCTCTGGAGAAGCGAGTGACTTTCTTTTCAACCAAAGCCTTTAAAACTTCCTTAAAAACATCTCTATGTTCTTTGGGAAGGTATAGCTTCTGCATCAATTCCGTCCGGGTGAGAGGAACGAAATTTCTCCCGAGCATAAACTGTTCGGTAACGGTAAGGAGGTTCTTGAATAACTTTTTCTTGCTGGATTCTTTCGTCATAAGGCTTTCTTTTTTAGTGTTATTTACAAGTATAGCAGATTTCAGATCTAATTAAAATCTTTTCCTTAACCACGGAGTACAGTGAGAGCAAAGAGGGTGACGGGCACGATACCAACCGCGGACGTCGTTTGCACAGCTATGTTGAAGAAGCCGATTGCTCGGCTTAGTCCAAATTATTTTGCTGACAGATTATTTGGACTAAGCCGAGCAATCGGCTTTTTTCTGATAGCCCCAAGTTCGGTTTCAACATTAATATCCGGAATGAGATCACAGAGTTCATCGCTGGGCGAGCTCTGTGGTGAATTCCGCAATAACACCACCGAAGTGAAAGAATTTTCCATTCAATTTTATTGGTGACTTTAGCATAATAGCTCCTTCAACTGTAAACAGGTACAAGAATAATGCGATACGATCACAAAAAAATTGAATCCAAATGGCAGAAACATTGGGATGCTAACAAAACCTTTAAAGCGGATATCGACCCCTCCAAACCAAAATACTATGTCCTCGACATGTTCCCCTTCACTTCGGGAGCCGGTCTTCATGTCGGCCACGTTCTTGGGTATACAGCTACCGACATCCTGGCGCGCTACAAACGGCAGAAAGGATTTAACGTCCTTCACCCCATGGGGTGGGATAGCTTTGGTCTTCCCGCTGAGCAACACGCCATCCGAAAAGGCACACACCCTGCAATCACGACAGAAAAAAATATCGATAACTTTCGAAAGCAGCTCAAATCCTTAGGATTCAGTTACGATTGGGATCGAGAGTTCGGCACCCACCAGCCCACCTATTATAAATGGACCCAGTGGATCTTCACAAAGCTATACGAAAAAGGGCTAGCTTATGAAGCTAAAATGCCCGTGAACTGGTGTCCCGCGTTTGGAACAGTGCTCGCAAATGAAGAGGTCGAAAATGGAAAATCTGTGGAAGGAGGACACCCTGTAGAACGTCGACCCCTTCGGCAGTGGGTGCTCAAAATCACAGAATACGCCGATAGATTGCTCGAAGATCTCGACCAGATCGACTGGCCCGAGAGCTTAAAGCGACTGCAAAGAAACTGGATAGGAAAAAGTGAAGGGGCGCAGGTCGATTTTCCCATTAAAGGGAAACCGGAGAAAATCACTGTCTTCACCACAAGACCCGATACACTGTTTGGGGCGACGTACATGGTTTTGGCACCGGAACACCCACTTGTGGAGAAAATTGCCACTGAAAAGAACCTCGAAGAAGTAAAAGCCTATCAGAAACTCGCCGCCTCCAAAAGCGATATGGATCGTACCGATCTCAGTAAAGAGAAAACAGGGGCATTTATCGGTGCCTACGCTATTAATCCCGTTAACGATCAAGAAATTCCTATCTGGATTTCCGATTATGTGCTCGTGGGCTACGGTACCGGAGCGATTATGGCTGTTCCCGCTCATGATGAGCGAGACTTTGAATTTGCACTAGTCCATAAACTGCCAATCGTTTCTGTTTTCGATCCCAATCTAGACGCCCATCCCGAACTAATTCCTGACGACAGAAGTTTGGAAAAAGTTCGCCAAGAGGTAATGGATGGAATAAGATGTTGGTCGGGGGAGGGGACATGCATACATAGTGCAAACCCTGAAGTCTCCCTCAATGGATTATCGGTTACAGACGCGATAAAATCGATTACGGATTGGTTGGAGAAAAAAGACTTCGGGAAAAAGGCTGTTAGCTACAAACTGCGGGATTGGCTCTTCTCTCGGCAACGTTACTGGGGGGAACCCTTTCCGATTTTGCATTTCGAAGATGGAACAAAACGGGTTCTCGACCTCGATGAGCTTCCATTATGTCCTCCAGAGATTACAGATTACAAACCCACAGGAGATGGTCAAAGTCCACTTGCAAAAGTGAAGGAATGGGTAGAAATCACCGATCCCAAAACAGGGAAGAAAGCCAAGCGTGAAACCAATACGATGCCTCAATGGGCAGGATCCTGCTGGTATTACCTCCGTTTTTGCGACCCTAACAACACCGAAGCAGCATGGAGCCCCGAAACGGAAAAATATTGGCTACCCGTTGATATGTATGTCGGAGGCGTAGAACATGCTGTCTTGCATCTTCTCTATGCGAGATTCTGGCATAAAGTTTTATACGATTGCGGTCTTGTTAGCACTTCTGAACCCTTCAAAACCCTTCGGAATCAGGGCCTCATCGTTGCTAGAGCTTTTAAAAACGGAGACAATATGTACGTCCCAACAGCTCAGGTTAAAGAAAATAACGGACGATATTTCCACCAAGAGACAGGTGAGGAGCTAACCTCACAAATCGAAAAGATGTCGAAGTCAAAACTTAACGGTGTAAATCCAAACGAGATTATCGAAGAGTTCGGCACAGATTCCCTGCGCATATATGAAATGTTTATGGGCCCTCTTGATAAAGAAAAGATATGGAACACCGATGCCGTGAGTGGACCCAGAAGGTTTTTGAATCGATTCTACGAGATCGTTCAATCGGATAAAGTCACCGATGAAGAGACCCCCGAAGCTCTGAAATTGGGATACCGACTAGTCCATGGTGTAGAAAAGGATATCAAGAATATGTTTTTCAACACTGCTATCGCCAAGATGATGGAGTTTTTGAATGATTTTACAAAACTTCCTTCCTACCCCCGACGCGTTCTCAAAATGGCAACCCAAGCGCTCATGCCCTTTGCTCCACACCTCGCCGAAGAAGCTTGGGAAATCCTGGGAGGCGAAGGAGAACTAGCATATCATCCCTGGCCTGAAGTCGATGAGTCCTACCTTCATGAAGAGATCACAACATATGTCGTTCAGGTAAACGGTAAACTGCGGGGACGCTTTGACCTGCCAAAAGGGCTTACCAAAGAGGAAATTCTCGATTTCGCAAAGAAAGATCCAAATGTCTCCCGCTTCATCGATGGAAAAGAGATTCGTAAAGTGGTCTTCGTTCCCGATAAGCTGCTTAACCTCGTGATCTAGATAAACTTTGCTGAGTAATTCACCACAAGAGTACACAAGAGATCACAGAAAGAGTATGAGAAAAGTAAACGAGTCATCTTTGAATTTCTCCTACCTTCTCTCTGTGAACTCAGTCTCGACTTTCGACATTTGGATTCAGCCTGAAAGGCTGAAAGTGCAACAGCGCAGGGCAACGCCCTGGGAAAGATTTGAAATAGATCCGGCAGCCTGTAGGGCTGCCAGATTCAAACTAGAACATTGTTTTATCATATATGATGTTGACTATGACTATATATAAAACGCTTTTTCCTTCTGGCAGCCCTACGAGGCTGTGAAAAAACTATGGATGGTCGCTTTTTGAATCTTTTTCCATCATATCGAGAAAATCTCAAATCACCTACTCTTAGGAGTATAACTGATTTTCAATTTTTCGATCTGACGAAAAAATCTTTCAAAAATCGACTGATCCCTAGTTTTTTCACAGCCTCTACAGGCT
>JAAKFP010000092.1 GCA_011065005.1 Chlamydiota bacterium
AACTGTTGGAAGTCGGGATGGGTATTAATTTGACTCAACAACTCCTCTGCACAATCGATAAGCAATTTTCGTCCTTCCTCTTTTGAGACTGGGCGTTGAATCTGAAAACACAATCCCATCGTTTGATACTTTTTATCATCTCTATGGGTCGCTTCAACAATCCCTCCCATATTCATATTATGTCGAGAACTAAGGGTTTTATTCACGTTTTTCATAATCGCATGACCCATTGATAATTTATCATTGGCAGGCGAACCATCATCACAAGAAAATAAAACCAGTGGTATAGAGGCAAAAAAGATAGATAACAGCAAACCAGATCTCATATAAATACTCCTTTTTTGAAAATTTTAATCATTGGCACACACCAAAAGCGTCGAAGAAATCATCTATTTGTTTTTTTTGGGCTTCCTCATATGTATCGCTAAGAAATTCATGATCGAGAATCCAGCTGGCGTTTTCATGAGGCTTTAAATACACGATGGTTTCCTCAACTCGTTCCTTGTTTTTGGCATCAAGGAGCGGAACAGGATCTCCTTCACTAACATAATGAACAACTTTTTCACAAACATCAGGGTCAATATAGGCAAGGGGCGCTATAGCGACAACACGAATGTTCTTTCGAAGATCTTCATCATAAGTTTCCAAAGCGTTTCTTACGTGAGCTGTTCCTTGACTATGGCAAAACTCTAAATAATGACCATCTCCTTTACAGCCTGCAAAAAAGTTATTCCACTTTTGATGGAGGTACTTCACCGGGGTTGTACATACACCCTTGAGATTCATGTTCGCTTCAACCAGGTCAGTATCCGTTCCATGGGTGGCGTTATGACAGAGGTCCACCTGATAACCACCAGCAAATTTCGAAAGGGCGCTTGCGCTCTTCTTGGCATTCTCAAGAGTATTCCATATGCCATTAATAAATCCAATAGATAGATTCGGTTGATGCTTTCCTGGAATGGTATGCAGACCGGATTTTTTTGAAGTCGGGATTTCAAACGCATAATATTTCTTGAAGACGATAGGATTGCCCCTCGAGGAAACAGCCTTCAAGCCATTTGGGTCAATGTATAGGGTGGGGCGATTTTTTACGTAGGCATAGCGGTTAATGCCATCCTCAAAAAAGAGGGGATCGGGAGTTGTCCAACGACCAATAATGGGGTCATAACAACGACGATCAAAAAACACCCACCCGGTATTCTTGTCCACCCTCTTGCTACAAAAATGCCAAGGGGAAACAGGGTCTTTTACACGTTTTCCTTTGGGACCATAAACTTCCTCTTCCCCATAAGCGGTATACCGGATCGACTCGACAATACCCTTGTTCTCTATATCCACTAGAGTGACCACGCTACCTCGATAGTCGTGCAATGGAACGAAACAGCGTCCAGAAATTTCTAACAGGCAGGCGGCACCAACATCTTTTCCATATCCGGTCCCCAATACACGCAACTGGCTAAGGGCTCCATCTTCATCTACCACGCCAACTTCCATTTCGCCATTATACAGGAAGGTCTCTGTCTTCACAACAACCCACCCTTGACCGGATTTGCTTTTTGTGATCTTTTTCCTCCTGCGATGTAGCGCATCGTAGCTATATTCCGTCCTCTCCTTTCCATACTCTAGGGAAGCCAGCCGATCAAACGCATCATATTTACATTCGGCGGGACTGCGTGAAGTACTTACGAAGTTTCCATTGGCATCATAGTCGTAGCTTTCGTCTCCCTCCTTCACCAGCTGGTTAAGGGCATTATTTGTATACGTCACACTATCTTTTTCGGTTCGATTATGCGCGGAATCAAACCCATAATGATGGTTGATAGATCCCGATTCTTCGATCAATTGATTTAGGAGGTCATAACGATAATTTGAGGTGCAGATTCCTACGCAATCATGATAAGTAACCTTTGTTAAATTCCCTCTTTCATCATAACCTCCTTTCGGCACATGCTGAGACCAATAGGGAGAAGAGATTTTTATGGGGCGAAGGGCTTGGTCATACTCGAATTGCACACATCCAAGTTGGTCTGGGAGAGAGATCTCTTTAACCCTGCCAGACAAACAACAGCTAAACTCTATTTTGTGGTTTCCACAAGATCCCTTTCGTTCTACAGAACGCAACCGCAACGCGTCATAGGCATACTCAATCGTGGATTCATCAGGCAACGTCATTCGTTCCAAACGGTCGAGAGGGTCATAGGAGTACTTTAGGTGAATTCCATTACCTAAATTTTCACTCGTCATGTTTCCTTTTTCATCCACAGTACGAGTGAATGGGCAATTGTTATTTGCATCGTTACTAGAAAGGAGGTTTCCATTTTTATCGTAGGTGTATTGATAGTCTACTGAACCATCGCTAGAGCGTATTCTTGCCAAATACCCTAGATAGTTATAGCTATACTCCAATGCTACTCCGTCCGGTTTGATCTGACGAGAAATTTGGCCTGTGGCAGTATACTCTTTTCCTGTGGACTTCTGTTCCGGCGTTTCAAAAGCTTCAATGATTTTCGTCTGGCGTCCCATCGAGTCATACTCAAAGCAACAGGAAACCGTCTTCAAATGGTGCCCTCCAGCAAAAATTTCCTCTTTCCTCTGAAGAAGATTGTCGACACCATCGTATGAGAAGGCTGTGATGTGCAGATGGTCGCCAAGAGGCGAAAGAATCTCGACCAAAGAACTGCGGCTAAGCGGATCCATCACCGTTCGCTTGATCACGCCATGGGGGTCAATTTCCTCAATGCATTCAACCTCGCTCCCCTGGGTATTAAGATAATTTTCGGGGTAGAAGAAATGCGTTTGAAAACCATCAGGAGTTGTGATTTCGATAGGCTGGTTTCGGGTATTATAGCAAGTCGAAGTGCAAGATATCCCTTGATCTGAATGAATACTCACCGAGGTGCGGTTGCCTCTCGAATCGTAAGTATAGCAAACCCGCTTCCTTAGGGTGCCATCCTCCTCTTCCACTCTCTCTTCTACCATGCGATCGAGAACATCATACTCACAAATCGACTTACGATAGGTTCCGGAATGTGTTTTCTCTAGCTTTTCCGAAGGTCTCTCCAAGGCGTCATAGGAAATATGCGTTGTTGCGTTCCCTTTTTCTTCCTTAATCAACCTTCCAGCACCATCATAAGCATAATAAGTGATGTTTTCCTCAAAATCGCTCTCTTTAAGAAGGTGAAACGCATTGTATTTCCAGGTCGCAAAACACAAGAGCTCTCCTTGTGGAGAGATTTTCTCCTCTCTTATCTTCCTCCGTTTATAATCGTAGTAAAAACGGGAGGTCACCCCTAGCTTGTCAACGTTCTCCTCCAACGTTCCATTAGGATGGTATTTGAACGATTCACAACTTCCATCGGGGGATTCGATTTGATACGGTTCGGCACGTAATGTATAAGCTGTTCTAGTCTTCTCTTCATTCGCGTCGGTACATTCAACACAATTGTTAAAGATGTCATAACTATAGATCTCCGTGGGGCAGGCGCCATCAATAGAGGGATAGGTAAGTTCCAGCAATCTGCCAAAAGCATCATGTTTGAATTTTTTTTCATTTCCAAAGCGATCGGTTTCGCTCAACTTATTTCCTCTCAGATCATAGGTCGAGGAAACTTTACTCTGAAAGCCATCATCGTGAAGCTCTGTTTGACTAATGAGTCTGTTCGAAAAATCATAGTCAAACCTTTTCTGGAGGCCGTCACGAGTTTCTTCTACGAGCAGGTCATTCTGATCGAAGCATCTGGCCGTTTCGATCCCTGTAGGATCGGTCTCACGAATAACATTGCCATGGTTGTCATAACTGTAGCATTGTGAAAAGGCAAATTCCCCCTGTGCGTCATAGATTTTCCGCTCGATCAATTGTCCTTTTTTGGAATATTGATTGATGGATTTTTTGACTAAGATCTCGATGCCCTGCTCAAGATCGTAATAAAATTCTTCTTCCACCTCAGGAAGTCCTATCGGAGCGGTTGTTGTTGGGGTAATTTTCCTAATACGCCGCTCTGTCATTCCTGCTAAATCTGTGATCTTTTTGGAATCTCCATCATCGACGATTTCTTTTACCAAAACACCATTGGCATCATACTCGTAATACGTCCGCTCTTTGATCTGATTATTGTGTGATAACAATTGGAGCTGAATCTTATCTGTTCCTTTCCTGTAGAGGTAGGATACGACGACTTCACCGTCATTCTCCTCAGCCAAAAGGTTATTGCCTGTATAGGAAAAACGGGATTCATGCTTCTCGCAACCATTCTCAATGAGTCTTCCATGTCTGTCCATTTGAGGAAGAATCGTTTCCTTGCCGGTCAGATTGCCGGCTACGATCTCTTTTACGATGTTGCCTCGTTTATCATAGCTCCAGCCGCGATACATCTGAACTTCGCCTACTCCATCCTCTAAAACCCTCGTCAGCAGACAGGTGTAATTACCACTACCTTTGCTGCCCCAAAAAAACCTCTCTCGGCGATAGAGCGCTTTCGAACTATCAAACTCTTCGATAGATGTCAGTCGATGTTCAGAGGAGAAATGGTACACTTTTTTATTTCCTAAAGCATCGACCACTTCGGTTTTTCCACCAATCGGCCTTTTGCTCTTTTTATCTTCCTTGAGGAAATAGAAAAACTCATGCGTTGCTACCGGTGTGTTGTCAACACCCACCGGAGCATATAACGCACTCACCCGTCCAACACGTGAATCTTTCTTGGAAGAGATATAAATATCGTTGGTTGTCTTGCCCGATTCGTAGTATTCCATTTTCCTGAACCGTCCTTCAGGCCACTGTTTTTCGACAAGCCGTTCGATTCCTTTGCTTTTGGACAAGTTCGGACCGTATTCAAATTTTAAATCTGGAGCATTTGATCGCTTAACTTCAGCAAGCATATAGCGATGATGGCCACCTCTTTTACTGTCCATCTTCTGGAAATGATACTCGACAGATTCGCCGGTATGGGTTTGAAGTTTCCATACGCTAGGTTTCTGATGGTCGCCTAGATAAGTGAAAGAAATTTTGTCGAGGAGGGTTTGTGATCTCCCCTTTGAGGTGATGGATGACGGACGTTTGTGTGAGCCATATTTATAATTGAAGGTAGATCCATCTAGGAAACAGGAGTGGGTAGCAACATACCAAAAGACATTCTCAGACACTTCCTTTTTTCGATGGAAATAGACTTTTTCCCCTGTTTCCATCTTCATATAGGCGTTTTTCTCCCCGAAATGGCTTGAAATACTGCGGTTGGTAATATTGGCTCGCCCGCTAAAAACTCCCTGTGTTCCATTTGTTACACCCCATTTCAGCAATTTTTCATCGATCTTGAAGTTGTGGCCACTACTTCCGGTTTTAAAAAGAAACTGGCTTCCTTGATCAGAGACGACTGCGTAGGTATGTTTTTCATCTTTCGAAACAATAATATCTTGATGTAAATTTAGATCCCAGCCGTCGTAAAGAGTTCCTTTTTGCGAGCTTCCACTGTTGTAAGAGCGTTGGATGGTAATAGGCTTGGGACCAACACCTACAGAATCGATGTCGCCATCAACAAGGTGACCGGTAATGATATTAACCATCCCTCCCACAACCCCGCTAGGATGCCCTTGGAGGTCGATAATGGAAGAATACCCTTCTTGGTCATTAGGGTCCCCATTCTCTTCGCTTTGTGCAGAAACGGAAAAAAAGCAAGTTGCACATAAAAATAATTTTAAGAAACGCAAACGCATCAGTACCCCCTTTTTTTACGGGATACTATGAAGCGCACACATGCCTGTCAATAGAAAATCCAAAAAAAAAGATTTTTCTCTATCACAGCGAAACCAACGGACGCTGTTTCGACAGTTTGTTTAGGGTAGCGCGAAGCCTTTGGAAGTGCGCGGAGCAATCCGCGCTTTTCGATGTAGAGTGGTCACTTTTAGTTTAGGATGTGCTGTCATCGGAATTTGCCTTGGAGAGGAGCCCCTCAATCCAATTCTTGGAGGCCTGATACCAAATAGCAAACAATTTCCTTACCTATAAACTTCTCTTCTATGAGAAACCTTAACGACCAATACAGTTAAGCGATCGTCAATGATTTGATAGACAATGCGATAGTTTCCAGTCCTGATGCGATGAAGTTCTTTAAACCTAGAAAACGCAGTTGAAAATGATCTATAAGTGCAAGATTTTGGTTCATAACTGCTTACAATGGAGGGTCACATTCCCATACGGTGAAGGGCCCCTCCATTGTAAGCGGTTATGGGCCAAGAGATTGTGCTTAGAGATCGTTTTCAACTGCGTTTTCTAGGTTAAACTTGCCGCGCAAAGGCTCAATTCCAGACGGTCTTGGATTCTTAGCTAAACCATCGATCTTCAATAGAATCTTAGAAATTTCATTTTTTGGCAGTTTGGAAAGATCTTTCTCGATATCTTTGGAGTATTCAATTTTATACATCGAGTCCTAGAGTCCTAAGCGTTTTTTCAGTTCTTTGGGAGAATAAGTCCCTTCCTTTTCAGCCTTTTTAATACGCTTTTCAGCAATTCGGATATCTTCAGCGTTCTCCATTGCTTCCAGAGTTTCAATATCCTCTATAGGAACGATTGCAACCATTTTCTTATTGTGAGAGGTGAGATAAATACGCTCTTTTCCATAAGCGACTCTGTTGACTAGATTTTTCATATCACGCCTTGCTTTTGACACTGGCACTGTTGACATAATAACACCTCCTTTTATACAAATTATACAATTTGTACATTTGAATGTCAACACTTTTCCCTATAAAAAACATTCCGATTTGTCAGACGAGGCGTCGTTTGTTTCTCCCGGAGAATCAAGACAAAAAAATCCCCTCGGTTCACCTGGTTTTGAAGGCAATTCTTCGAGAATTTATGCTGCTAAGCGCTTTTCGTGTTCGTGAGGAACTTTTTTGTATATCTGTTCAAAGTGTTGTAATTCATCTGCAAGGTCGTCACATTGATTCTCCTTCAGATAGCTGATCATCCCTTCATCAAATCCTGCTGACTTGAATAATTTATAACACTCTAATTCGATGTGCTTCTTTTCTGCCTTAGTTTTCGCTTCCCAATACTCCATGATTAGTTTATCCAACTGCCAGTTTATTTGAATATTGGATTCTTCTGGGCACATAATTTACCTCCTTATGATCTTTTTCCTTCCCTAAGTTTATTATATCCTAATTTTATTAAAATTAAAACAAATAAATTGAATGATTTGGTTTATTATCAAATAGGCTCATTGTTGATAAAGTTACGGAATAACTGCATCCCTGCTTCTGTTAGTATCGACTCAGGGTGAAACTGGACACCTTCTATGGGGTAGTTTCGATGACGGATTCCCATAATTTCACCGTCTGCGGTTTCTGCAGTAACATCAATGTGTGCTGGTAAGGAATTTCGGTCTACAACTAAAGAGTGGTATCTCGTGGCAAGAAACCTTTGGGGCAATCCTGAAAAAACTCCGACGCCTTGGTGAATAATTTCGCTGGTCTTTCCGTGCTTGGGACCCTTTGCTGCGCGTACAATACTGGCGCCATAAGCTTCAGCAATACATTGATGCCCCAAGCAGACACCCAAAATAGGAATGCTGCCATCAAATCTATTGATCAACTTTTTTGAAATCCCTGCTTGCGCTGGACCTCCCGGGCCCGGACCGATGAGAAGAAGTTGCGGATTGAGAGCAAAGAACTCATCTGCAGTTCGGGCGTTATTTCGAACGACCAAAACCTCCACTTCCAACATCTCTAAAGCCTGTACAATGTTGTAAGTAAAGGAGTCAAAGTTGTCGATCAATAGCAGCATTTCTACCTGGTGCGTTCACAGATCTCTTCGGGGGAAAAGAAGAAGGATATTTCTGTTTTCGCCGTTTCAACAGCATCAGAGCCGTGGACGATGTTTTCGTCGATGTTTTGGGCAAAGTCGGCACGTATTGTTCCGGGTGCTGCTTCCTGAGGGTTTGTTGCTCCCATTACATTACGGTTTTTAACAACGGCATCTTCCCCTTCTAGAGCCATAACGATGACGGGTCCAGATGTCATGAAGGAAACCAAATCACTGAAAAAGGGACGTTCCCTGTGGATGTCGTAAAACCCTTGTGCTTGTTCTTTGCTAAGATGTAGCATTTTAGCGGCGACTAGACGTAATCCACCCTTTTCTAGGCGGGATATCACATCACCAACAATATTTTTTCCTATAGCATCGGG
>JAAKFP010000093.1 GCA_011065005.1 Chlamydiota bacterium
ATCCAGAGAAGGAAACTCTAGACGCATATGTTGCATTGCAGAAAGAGTTGGAATCTCAAGAAGGTGTATTATTGAAAAGTCGTGAACTTTTTTCTGAAACTCTTGATGGGTACCAGGTACGACTCTCAGCAAATATAGATATGGTCAATGAGCTTGATGCCTTTCATAAGAATGGTGGGCATGGAGTGGGTTTATTTCGTTCAGAGTATATTTTTGTTACTAGCGGCACATTTCCAACTGAAGAGGAACAGTATCACATTTACCAACGCCTAGTAAAAAAAATGAAGGGTCTGCCTATAGTGATTCGCACATTTGATTTTGGTGGGGATAAGCTGATGCTCAATCAGCATATTCCTTTTGATGGAAATCAATTTCTCGGTTGCCGCGCGATTCGTTATCTTCTTCAAGAGAGGGACATCTTCAAAGCGCAACTTCGGGCGATTTTGCGTGCGAGTAGTTATGGTAATGTAAGTATTATGTTTCCCATGATTTCTGCTCTGTCAGAGCTTCTCGAAGCTAAAGAGATCCTGAATGAAGCGCGTGCTGAACTAAAGAAACGGAGGAATTCTATACCAGAATCGATCCGTGTTGGATGTATGATAGAGGTGCCATCAGCAGTGATCATTGCTGATCTTTTGGCCAAGGAGTGCGACTTTTTATCCATTGGCACGAATGATCTCGTTCAGTATTCTTTGGCTGTCGATAGAGATAATTATTCTAGCAGCAGTTTCTACGCTCCCACTGATCCTAGTGTCATCAGAATGATCAAGCTTGTTGTAAGCGAGGCGAACCACCATAACATTCCTGTGACCATTTGTGGGGAGATTGCTTCTGACCCCCGGTTTACTTCCTTGCTCCTCGGCCTTGGTGTGCATGAGTTGTCAGTGGCTCCGAGACATATTCCTGTGGTGAAGCGGGCCATTCGAAATATGAGTATTGTTTACGCTAGTCAGGTCGCTGAAACGGTTCTGACGCTCACAAATTCCAGAGATATCCTGGAGCTTCTCACGCATGAATATCAAAAAAGCACTCCTGAAGACCAATTCTATAATTGTTAGAATCCTAGGCCGCTTAGGTCGGGGAAGCCGCCACCAGGGGGGAGACCGGGAAGACCGCCAGGGGCAGGGGACTGTTCGGTGAGTTTATTTCTTGCATCTTTGTAGGCCGCTTTGATCAGGTCTTCGAGACCTTCGACATCCTCAGGGTCGACACAATCCGGTTTGATGGTCACTTTTTTCATTTCGTTTTCGCCCGTTAGAGTAATGGTGACGAGACCGTTTCCTGCAGATCCAGTCACTTCCGTGTTCTGCATCTGTTCCTGAAACTTGGCAAGCTGTTCTTGCATCATGCGGGCTTGTTTCTTTTTTTTCTGAAAACCTTTTCCCATGGTTTGTCGTCCTTCCTATATTGTGTTAGTGTTTTTGAATGGTTCCTTCAAGCTCAACGGCAGCGAATTGGAGGAGAGTGTCCTTTTCCCTTTGCTTTTCCGGACAGATTTTTGGCGGAGCTTCTTTAGGTTTTGATTCAACGGGGATCGCTGCTGGTGGTTTTGGAGGGGGGGGCTGAGTCTTTTTCTTTCTATTGAGATCTGCGGGTGATGGCGTTGGATCTTCGGTGACGTTCTCATTTTGAGGGGTAGATTGTGCAGGAGTTGTGTCGTGTTTCTGTGAGAGGTCGGCGAGGCGGCGAACGAGGATGTCGACAGGAATCCTATTGTGGCTTCTCATGATATGTAAAAGGATGGCTTCCAGGGCGATTCGGCTTGATGGGGCGTAGCGGATTTGACCTTGCATTTCGATTAGGTAATCAAGGAGGGCAAGGCACTGGTCTTGACGGTACAGTGTGGATGTTTCGGCGTACTGTTGTCGTTCGGAATCAGAAAGAGAAAGGGTTGGAGCGTCTTTGCCGGAGAGTTTGATGACGAGAATGTTGCGGAAGTGTTCGGTGAGCATTTCGATGAAGTGGATGAGGTCTTTTCCTTCAGCGAAGATGCGGTTAGCGATATCGAATGCGGTGCTGAGGCGACCCTCTTTGCCGGCGCGGTCTAATTCAAAGAGTGTTTCGCGGGGCATGACTCCGAGGATTGAAGCTACAGACTCCGTGGTGATTGTTTCTTTGTCGTGGTAGGCGAGGATTTGGTCTAGGAGTGATTCTGCATCACGAAGGCCTCCTTCAGCGCGGTTGGCGATGATGCGCAGGGCTTCATCCTCAGCTGTGAATTCAAGATCTTGACAAATGTGTTGAAGTTTGTGAAGGATCATATCTGTAGGGATTCGATTTAAGTTGAAGCGCTGGCAGCGGCTGAGGATTGTGGGTAGCACCTTATGCGGTTCTGTTGTTGCGAAGAAGAATATCACCTTTTCTGGAGGCTCTTCGAGGGTTTTGAGTAAGGCATTAAATGCTTCTTTTGTCAGCATGTGCACTTCGTCGATGATGTAGATTTTATAATTACCAGAGGCGGTGGTGTATCCTACAGTTTCATTGATCTGGCGGATGTCATCGATTCCACGGTTGGATGCACCGTCAATTTCTAGGACGTCGAGCGAGCTGCCGGAGGTGATCTCCTTGCAGCATCTGCAAGTGTTGCAGGGTTCGCGGTCGGCTGTGGGATTTTGGCAGTTGAGAGCTTTGGCAAAGATCCGCGCAAGGGTTGTTTTTCCGGTACCTCGCGATCCACAGAATAGGTAGGCATGAGCCAGTCGTTTGTGTTTGATAGCGTTCAATAAGGTGGTAACAATGGCAACTTGGCCAAGCACATCCTTAAAAGTTTGGGGGCGGTATTTGCGTGCGAGCACTTGATATTCTGACATGTTCTTCCTCTACTGCAAAATTATGAAAATTGTAGCCTCTCGACGGAAATATTGCAATCATGGAAATGCATGCCAGGCATGTTGGATCATTGTTTCAAGTTTTGGGTATTTTGGGGTCCAGTGGAGCTCTTTGTGTGCTTTTTCAGAGTTAGCAAGGAGAGTGGGTGCGTCGCCTGGGCGTCTGGGTCCGACTGTAGTTTTTGGGGGGATCCCCGTAACTTTCCTCACGGCTTGGATTACTTCCTGGACGCTGAAACCTTCACCATTTCCGAGGTTGTACTGTGTGGAGGGGTGACCGTTGAAGAGCTGTTCCATCGCTAAAATGTGTGCACCTCCTAAGTCGCAAATGTGGATATAGTCGCGAATGCACGTCCCATCAGGAGTGGGGTAGTCTGAACCGTTGATCGTAATCGGAGTGGTCCCATTTCTTAGGGATCGAAGAACAATAGGGATCAGGTTAGTTTCTTTTTGTTTGTAGCTTTTGATTTCACCTTCAGGATCACCCCCCGCAGCGTTAAAATAGCGCAAACAAGAGGATTTCATATTGTAGGCTTTGTCGAAGTCACGAAGAATCCGTTCCACCATCAACTTTGAGGCGCCATAGGGACTGATAGGATGGGAAGGGTGGTTTTCTCTAATTGTTTTCTCTTGAGGGATTCCAAAGATCGCCGCTGAGGAAGAGAAGATGAAGGTCTTGACATCGTAGCGCAGCATAGCTTCGAGAAGATTTAGAGTATTGACAACGTTGTTTTGGTAATATTTCAGGGGGTTTGTTACCGATTCGCCAACATCAATAAAAGCGGCAAAATGCATGACAGCATCAATCGAGTGCGTAGTAAATATCTCATTAAGGAGTTCTGTGTTGGCCATGTCGCCCTCGATGAATTTGCCTCGAGTCACCGCTTGGCGGCTTCCGGTGGAGAGATTGTCTAGGACGATCGTATTATAATCGGCTTGATTGAGCATTTTGTTGACATGGGAGCCAACAAATCCGGCGCCTCCCACTACTAATACCGTTTTCTTTGCCATAGTTTTGCAACTCCCTCGATATTCAACAGTTTATCTAATGCTTGGTTTTGGTGCTAGCTCCTAAATAACAAATACCGTCTTCGAATTTTGATTTTAACCACAGTGCACACAGAAGAGCTCCTATCTGCGTTCATCTGTGGTTAAAATTTTGGTTTCATTTTCATGTTATTTCCCGGTAGAGGCTGTGAGAAGTTGCGAGAATACTTGAAAAAAAATTCTTATATATTCTCAAAAATGATAAATAAAAGAGAGGTAGGACTAAATTCTAGAGTTCGTATAATATAGAAGCATGACTGACACCATTAGAAAGCTCGATGATGAAAACGAGTTTAAATTTTCTCGGGAGCAAGGCTTTTTTGACAAAAGCCTTGGAATCCGAATCCTTATTGGCATCGTTTTCACATTATCGCTATTTGCCATTTTGCACTTTCGAGAAGTTCGTGTAGAGATTCTAGAGCTCGACAGCATAGCCCCCCGCTATATCGTTGCGCAGACGGATCTTGAGTTTTATGATGAAGAAGCAACCATCATTTCGAAACAGGAGGCCGTGCGAAATATTGGGAAGATCTATCTGCTTTCCGATAAGAACATCCAACAACGTAGAACTGAATTTGAGAACTATCTCGTAACCGACGACCAATGGCGGACGGAAGAGGAGGGCAGAACATTTGATGAGATGTATAAAGGTGTCGATGCATTAATTAAGAACCTGCATCTTTTGCGGTTTACGGATCCTCGCACTTTTCAGAAAATGACTGCAAGAAACCTGCCAACATCGAATTACTTTGTTTTTAGTCCCCCCAAAGTTGAAATACCGGCAATCATTCCTCCTCAGATTTGGTTGAAAATTATCAAGTCGGCTTTTCCCGAAGAACAGTTTAACCCAAAAACTGTAGACTTTATCTCCCGATACTTTCAGGCACAAGTCTGGGAGTTTCAAGAAGACATCCCTTCTCAGAGGGCATTACGAAGAAGAATTCAGGCCCAAGTTCCCGACAAGTACACTCATATAAGTGCAGGAAGCCGTATCGTTGATCAGGGGGAGAAAGTTACGTCTCGCCATATAGCTATTCTCCAAGCCATGAAAGAGGCCTTAAGTGATCAACGCAATCAGTGGCATCCTTTAACAGTATCGGGAAGCATGATTTTAGCCGTCATTTTCACTAGCATTTGCGCGGCCTATTTTTATGTGAATTACCCACAGGTGATCTCTTCAAACAGGAAACTGTTTTTGCTTGTCACTGTTATCATTCTCACGTTTGGAATAGCAAAGTTCACCGAGTTTTTCTTTCTAACTTCTAAAACAAATCTGATCGAAGTCATTCGTTACCCTTTATTCATTCCCTTTTCCGCTATCTTGCTTTGTTGCCTATTGAATCCTGCTATTGCTGCTTTTACAAGTGGCTTTTTGACAATTATACTGATGATATCGTTGGCGTTTGACTGGCAAGGGTTCGTGATTATGAACCTTTCAGCAGCCCTCGTGGCAATATTATGCGCACGAAACCTCAGGCAAAGAAAGGAAATCTTCGTCATTTGTGCTAAGGCTTGGTTATGTTGCATAGGCGTCATCATATCTATACACCTCTATCAAAACACCCATTGGGATGGTCTCCTCACGGATATACTAAGTTCAGGGGGATTTATGTTGCTGACAGCCGTCCTGGTCGTAGGCCTTTTGCCCTTATTGGAATCAAGCTTCCATATCATGACAGATGTTACTCTAATGGAATATATGGATCCCAATCACGATCTTCTGCGTCGTTTAAGCATCGAGGCGCCGGGTTCCTATCAGCATTCTGTTGTGGTAGGAAATCTCGCGGAAGCAGCTGCATTGGCGATCGGAGCCAACGGATTATTTTGTCGCGTTTCGACCCTATATCATGATATCGGCAAAATGGCGACGCCACAGTATTTTACGGAAAACCAGCATGGAGGAATGAATATCCACCAGCTGCTAACTCCGCAGGAGTCTGCGCATGTCATTATCGACCATGTTGCCGAAGGGGTGGCAATGGCGCGTAAAGCTGGTCTTCCAGAACAATTTATCGATATAATCAAAGAACACCACGGTACGACCCTAGCCTATTATTTCTATCGAAAGCAGCTTGAATTGGTCGATAATGATAAAAGTAAATTCGATGAAAAGGATTTTCGCTACATGGGACCCAAACCGCGGAGCAAGGAGTCTGCCATCATTATGATTGCAGACTCTGTGGAAGCTGCATCTCGCTCTTTGGATAAGGTTTCACAAGAAAGCCTTATGGAGCTTACTGAGAGTATCGTCAAAGAGAAATATGAAGATGGGCAGTTTGACCATTCGCAATTAACACTTGAAGAGTTGGCTATCGTAAAAGAAACGTTGGCGAGAACGTTAGTGGCGTATGGTCATTCTCGAATAAAGTATCCAAAACGAGAGCGCGGAGAACAGCCTCAAAAAGAAAAAGTGAAAAAGAAAGTTGATGAAAAACAAGCATGATTTTAGCTTAGCACTTGTCACGGGGGCTAGTTCGGGTATTGGAATGCAACTCTGCCATCTTCTTGCTGAAGAGGGGATAGACCTCATTATCACAGCAAGAAGAACGGAAAACCTTCAATCTTTAGCAGAAGAACTTGGTGATAAAGTAAACGTGGAGATTGTCACCGCCGATTTGGCGAACCATCACCAAAGGAAAGAACTCATTGAAAAGATGTATGAACGTGTTCCCGACCTTGTCGTCAACAACGCAGGGTATGGTATTTATGGTGAAGCTTTAACACACGAAACACAAAAGTCTATGGATATGCTGGAGGTTGATGTTGCTGCCGTGTTGGAGATTTCTCTAGAAGGTGCACGAGCACTGATTTCTTCTGAAAGAGAAGGCGTTATCATGAACATCTCCTCATCCGCGGCCTTTCAGATTTTCCCCTACTTTGCTGTATATGCCGCTTCAAAAGCTTTTGTAAACAATTTTTCCGAGTCTTTTGATGAAGAGGTCAAGCACTACGGCGTTCGAGTGTTGGCAGCATGTCCGGGGATGGTTGCTACCGAATTTCCTTTTGTGGCCTCTGGAGGAGCCCACAGGGAGGGGAACCCCTTGGCAATGAGTGTAGGGTTTGCTGCGAGTGAGATATGGCGACAGATTCTTAAGAGGAAGCCTGTGCATGCCTTCGATTGGAAGTATCGGATAGCAACTTTCCTGAGTCGATATTTGATTCCAAAAAAGATCACTGCCATGGTTATGAGGAAGACGATCGAAAGTCGTCACCCAAAAAAAACGATTATCAAAAGAACAAAATAAATTGTAGAGACGAAACATTCATGACTAGTTTTAACGACTTTTCCCTAAATCCCGAAATTCTGAAAGCTCTAAAAGAATTGAAATATGTTGAGCCTTCACCTGTACAAGCCAAAGCGATACCATACATTCAAGCCCGCCGAGATCTGATCGCCATTGCGGAAACAGGTTCAGGCAAAACGGCCACATGTGCTATTCCTATTTGCAATAGGGTCAACACTTCTTCCTCGAAAACTCAGGCTTTGATCATCGTACCTACGAGGGAGCTGGCTATGCAATATACTTCCGAAACGCAAAAAATTGGGAAGTATAGAGGTGTCAAATCTTTTGCAATCGTAGGTGGAGAAGATGCCGGCATCCAAGAAGCGAAGCTTAGCCACGCTGTTCACGTTCTCGTAGCCACACCTGGTCGGCTTATTGATTTCATTTATTCGCGTCGTATTGACTTGTCGCAAGTTGAAGTATTGGTGCTGGATGAGGCGGATGAGATGCTAAATATGGGATTTTACGAAGACTTGCAGTTCATCATACAATGCCTAGTCCATGAACACCAAACGCTATTATTTTCTGCGACCATGCCTAAGCAGATTCGTTCCTTAGCCAAAAATCACTTGAAGGATCCGGTTGAAGTCTCTCTGATGCGTAAAAACATAAGCCCTGAAAATATTGAGCATCGATTCTTATACTGTCGTGCAGATGAACGACCAAATGCTTTAATCGATCTCATCCGGCAGACTAAGCCTAAGCAGAGCCTTATTTTTTGCCATACCCGCAGCGAGGTGGAGAAAGTTTGCAGGGCCTTAAGAAATGCAATTGATGCGGTAGACTTTTTACATGGCTCGCTGAATCAAGACGCTCGTAAGATCATCACACGTAAATTTCGCAATGGACGGGTGAAACACCTCGTAGCTACAAATGTCGCCGCTCGAGGCCTAGATTTTTCTAGCGTGAGCCATGTTTTCATCTACCATCTTTCTGATGATCCAGATATTTACGTA
>JAAKFP010000094.1 GCA_011065005.1 Chlamydiota bacterium
GATATCCTCTTCCTTTTCTAAACTTTGAGAATAAAGAAGGGTTAAGCTAGGGATCAAATTATTAACCGCAGATGCACACAGATAAACACAGATTCAGAACTCCTGACCTCGAGGATTTTTGATCCTAGAAAACGCAGTTGAAAATGATCTATAAGTGCAAGATTTTGGTTCATAACTGCTTACAATGGAGGGTCACATTCCCATACGGTGAAGGGGCTCTCCATTGTAAGCGGTTATGGGCCAAGAGATTGTGCTTAGAGATCGTTTTCAACTGCGTTTTTTAGGTTGATGAGACCATTTTTCCAAAAACCAAAATCTTTGGTATCTTCTCTTGTGAGTGTATTCTTGAGACCATCTGGGAAAAGATCGGCCTTTTTGGGATCACCCAAAATCCTTACTATTGAATTTCCCTCCTATGAGGTCAGGAGTTCTGAAGTTGTCTGCGAATTTGCGCCTCGCATCTGAAGCGCTGAGTCACCAGAAACGCACAACTTATTTCTGCACGAGCCCTTATGGGTAAAAGGCAGTACTAGCCTTCGTGTATATTTTTGATCAAACGAGGAAGTTCGCTAACCATATACAAAGGCAAAAAAAGCACACCATCTTTATAACTCAAAGGTGCCTGAGAGATACACACGCCCACGCGAGTTCTTTTTTCTCTCATAAAAAGTTGCAAAGACAGCAAACGCTTGGCAGCTCCTGCTTTGACCTCTATTGGGATTACATCACCACCGACATTGATCACATAATCAACTTCAGCACTGCTTCCTTTCTTTTCTCGTATCCAGAAATATATCCTTCGAGGTTCATATCGGTCGAGATAAGCGAGAAGTTCTTGCCCAACAAATTGCTCTGCAATAGCTCCTCGGTTAATCAACATGAGATTTTCCTGCATGATTAACTGTAAATCTAGATGGCATGCGCGAAGAACGAGGCCTACATCAAGAAAAAGTAATTTGAATTTCTTCCTGTTTACTTTTGACATCAAAGGGATGCCCGATGCCGCGGTGGCATGTACAGGACATATAAGACCCGCATCCGAAAGTTGTTCTAACGCAATCCGAAGTGTTCTTGGATCCACACTCGGATCAACCTTTGTATATTTAAACCACTGCGCAATTAATCCTGGAGTTTTCTCAAAAAGAAGCTGCAAGTATTTGTATTGGGTATGGGTTGTATATTTTGCAAAATCATCGCGGTAGGTATTTAGGAGAGAAGCCTGGATTTGTTGGCAATCATGATAACTCTTTGTCTGCAAAAAATGTGCGATAACTTCCGGCATTCCTCCCAAAGCGATGAACTCTCGTGTCAATTGTAGTGCCCGTCTATGAAGAACGTCATCGGGAGGTGATGACAGCTCGACATTTTGAAGACGCTCTCGCAAGATATCATTCTCCGTAGAGGTTAAATATTCAGAAAAACTCAAAGGTTTCAAAAAGAGATACTGCACTCTCCCAACAGGCATACGAAAGTCTGTTTCCTTGAGAGCAAACTCCAGCAAAGATCCTGCACCAATGACATGAAGATTGGACATTTCTTCCTTAAAGTATCTAAGCGCCATGATTGCTTTCGGGCATGCTTGAATTTCATCGAAAAAAAGAAGCGTCTCCCCTGGAATAATCCGCGATCGAACAGACAGCTCTAAAGCTGCTATGATCTGCTCGGGAATCAACGTATCGAAACATCGGGAAATTTCCGGTTGTTTCTCAAAGTCAATCTTCACAAAAGAAGAAAAATGCTCTCTTCCAAACTTTTCCACAACGTAGGTCTTACCTACCTGCCGAGCTCCCCTCAAAAGCAAAGGCTTTCGGCCTTTCTTTGCTTTCCAGGTAATTAAATCTTGTTCTATATCTCGTTTCACTGGCGACTCTCTTTTTCATTTTGATGTGTTTTTTTCGATTTTCCCATTTTTAAGGGGTTATTTCAAGGAAAATCTCCCATTTTTAAGGGGTTACTTTCGGGGAAGCTTCCGCTTTTTAAGGGGCTATTTTCAGGTTTTTCTCTTATCTCAAAGGAAATACGATCCTTCGATCCCTCTCCTACTCCCCATATAACCGTTCACTCCGCTATGAATGCGAATAACTCCCTGCATTTTCATTTACATATGAATTCAAAAAAAAAGTACAATAAGGTTGAATTCCAACATGCGCTCAGAAGGAAAAAAATGAAGGCTGTGATTTTGGCTATGGGGCACTGTCCCGGCATGGACCCTCTTATCAGCTACCGTCCGACTCCCCTTTTGAATGTGGCGGACAAGCCCATCATTTTTTATATCATAGAGTTTCTCGTTCAGAAAGGGATCCGCAACATAGATCTTGTCATTAGTCATCTGCCGGAACAGATCGAAGAAAAGCTTGATGACGGAAAGCGTTGGGGTGCCGAGATCTGTTATCATCTTGCAAAAGATCCTAACTATCCCTTTTCCGTTCTTGCGCCATTGGCAAGGGGGTGGAAAGAACAGAAAATCCTCCTAGGCCAGGGGGACAGTATCCCTGCCCTAGAACACTTCGGTTTACAGCAGGCGAATGTGCCTTTATTGTTGAACTACTCTGAAGAGGAGTGGTCTGGATGGGGAGTGTTCGCGGCGAATACCCTGTCAGATCTGTCTCCTCACACCACCCTAGACGAGATCCCTTCTTTGTTGCGGCCACAAAAGGTTGAAATTGTGAAACCGTTCCTTTCTGTAAGAGGCTGCAAAACGTTGAAAGAGACAAACCAAAGATTCATGGCTGCAGATCCTCCGAGAGCGTATTTACCCACCACTGCGAGAAAAGTGGAGCCTGGCGTTTGGATATCAAGAGCTGTATCTATGGAACCGGGAGTAGAAATTGTTCCACCGGTTTTTATCGGGGAGAATACCCATATTAAGTCAGGTGCACACCTCGGTCCAGGGACGATCATCGAAAATAACTGCATCATCGACAGCAACTCTACCATCGAAAATTCTATTGTTTGTCAGCGGAGTTACGTGGGAGAAAATTTGGAGATCAAAGATTGTATCGTGGACCGCAATTGCTTGATTAATTTAGCATTAAACACTCAGCTTAAAATTATGGATGAGTTTATTCTAAGCGATTCCGTTCCTCCAGCCTTACACTACCAGCTTCGGGGTCTACTAGAAAGATTTTGCGCTTTGTTACTATTTATCCCCCTTTCCCCCTTTTTTCTGGTGATGGTTTTTCTATGCTCATTGAAAAGGGAGAAGAAACTCTCCCTTCCCGCAACGAATCCTACTGAGGAATGGCGAGCATTTGACTTGCTCACTTTTGCTCCAAGAAAGGGGAAGGATTTCAGTCCATTTACCAAATTCTTCCGATGCCTGCCCATGCTTATCAGCATTTTCAAGGGGGATGTGCATTTTGTAGGAGTTCACCCGCGATCGATGGAGGAGGTCAACCGGCTTCCAAAGGAGTGGCGCGAGCTGTATTTGAAAGCAAAAGTGGGAATCATTACACTTTGTGATAGCGACCATGGTCCTTCCCCTACTGTAGATGACACATATGCTGCAGAAGCCTTTTATGCTTCGCAGAAGGGGTGGGTGTTTGATATGAAACTTATCTTTCGGTGGTTGTGGAGAAAAATCAAAAGGAATGCATATGCAGACTAGAACATTTTCTCTGATGGGTATTCCCGTGGAATATCTTAATTCTGCTGAGGTTGTCGAAAGGGTTCTAGCTCTCATCGACACGTATCGTAATGAGCAGAGAGATGTTGGAGCAACCCGAAATATCCCTTCAAACTACATTAGCACAATGAATGTCGATTTTCTTGCAAATATCCATGGATGGAGATGGCTTGGGATACGACATCCAGAGCTTTTGAATATTTTGCGAAGATCCACAATTGTTACTCCTGACGGGATGCCTATCGTTTGGTTAAGTAAATGGTTGGGAAACTCCCTCAAGGAGAGAGTTACAGGTGCTGACCTTGTGCCTCTTCTTACTGAGATGTTAGGCGAGAAAGAAAAGTCCATTTTTTTACTTGGAGGAGAGGAAAAGAATGCCAGATTAGCTGCCGAACACTTGAAAAAGGTGGATCCAGGGTTAAAAATCGCTGGAATTTCCTGTCCAACGGTGTATGTCGAGGGGGAGAGACTCGTTGAGGCGCAACAGCGAGATGCCCTCCTTATAGAAGAGATCAATGAAGCCGCTCCAGATGTTTTATTCGTCGGTCTTGGCCATCCAAAGCAGGAAATTTGGTTCGAACGGGTTCGAGGGAAATTGCAAGTGCCCGTTGCGATAGGAATTGGCGGTACTTTGAACTTCATCACGGGAACGATTAAACGAGCACCTAGATGGATGCAGTCAATGGGCTTCGAGTGGTTGTATCGTTTGTATCAGGAACCCAAACGCCTTATATTTCGGTACCTGTTCGATATGTTCGATTTCCTTTATCTTTCGATTCCTCTTGTGGTGGTTCACCGTTTGAATCAATTCATCACAAAGCTATTCAAAGGAAAAAATGCATATACCGTGCAGAGTAGTCTACTATTCCTTTCTCAGCATAAAAGTATCGCCGTTGTGAGAATTCCTGAAATTCTATGTTCTGAAAATGCACAAACAGTAAATCAGCATATTGATGAGGCTTTTGCGCAGGATTTAGTGGTTCTTGACTTAAGGAATACGCTCCATATCGACCTTGAGGGGCTGGGACTCTTAGTCAACACATGGAGACGGGCCCAGAGGGAAAACCAAGAGGTTTTGGGGTTAGATGTTAAGTGGAACCTTCGCCTCCTCCTGAGGATGCATAAAGTTTGGAACCTCTTAAGATATGATATTTGCTCTTCACCTCTTCAGATTCTAAGTAGTAAACATCCAGGGGTTTACGAAGCAATCACTCAGAAAGATGACACCCTGACATTGCGTTTTTTTGGAAAGATTGATAGAACCCAAAATTTCGAAATCTATCTTGAAAAAATTGTTCAAATGCTCCATCAAAAAGATTGTGTTCTAGATTTTACTTACTGCACCTTTATTGATAATGCGGGTTTTACTCTTCTGTTGCAGTTGAAAGAATTCGTGGAGAGTAACGGTAAAATGCTTAAAGTCAGAGGGCTAACAAGAGCCGTTGCTTCCCAATTTAGGCTGGCTGGAATTTACAACTCATTCACAAGGGTTTAAGAATGAAATTTACAACAAGGAAATATTCCTTCATTTACAAGTTGTTGGCTATCATGGGTGTCTTATGTTTTGCCATATCAGGGCTAGTTTCTCAAGAGCCAGATGAAGAGTACCTTGATGATGAAAAGTTGATTTCGGATCGTGATCGGGGCCGGCCAAATCTTTACGACAGAACAATGCAAGGGCGTCGAAGTCGGTATAGACGTCAACGCCAGAAATACTATCAACATTATTATTACCCTTGCCCCCCCTATTGCCCTGAGGGAGAGAAGCAAGATCCCAGAATAGAACAGGACGAAACAGAATACCAAGAAAGAACAGGATAGAAAGGATAAACAGATTATAACAGGTCACACCCACAAAAAGAGACAGATAAGGGCGCTTTGGTTTCTGTAAGAAGATTTTTAGAAAATACAGGAGTAAAACCATCAGGAGTAAAACCATGTTGAAATATAAAGGTTATACAGGAGTCGTTCAGTTCGATGATGAGGCTATGGTCTTTCATGGTGAAGTTGTTGGATTGCGCGATGTCATCACTTTTAGGGGTCAGACTCCAGAAGAAATAAAAAAGGAATTTAAGACATCTATTGAAGGGTATCTTGATTGGTGCAATGATCTTGGTCAGGAGCCAGAGAAGCCATTTTCGGGAAATGTCCATTTGCGACTTCAACCAGAGCTTCATGCTAAATTGGCGACAGAGGCTAAAATGCATGGTGTAAGTTTGAATAACTACATCAACACTACTCTACTACGAGCTGTCGGTTAAATTTTGCAGCGAAGAATCCATGCTTCCAAAAAAATAGGTTCTGCGGTACAAATGTTGGTTTGTCATAAACATAAGAAATGGCAACGAAAACAATCGTGAAGGCGATGAATTGTGCCTTAGGAGGGTGAATGCGTAAGTCTGGTGTTCTATTTGGCTTTTTCTTTTTTTTCCTTGTTATCTTGTTAGGGGTTTTCTTCGTTCCGAAAATGAGGGAAAATGCTCGGGATGATAAATTTCAACAGGAAAAGCAAGCTCGTGATTACGACAGAACTGTGGCACTGATAAAACATTCTAAGCCAGAAGCAGCTCTGGAGATCATTCATAGCTATAAAGGAGAAATTGAATCGCTATCAGCAGGTGGAATACGATGGTTGGAACTTTTCATAAAAGTATCTGAAGTAACAAAAGATATTCCTCAGCTTGTCGTTCTTTTTGAGTATTATCCAGAGATCTTTGAACAGCATGAAAACGCGGCGTTTCTTGTGGCCGATTCCTACATTTTGAGTAATCAGGTGAAGGATTATAAAAAAGTCCGCGCTCTCTGGCAGGGGCGAGAGACAAAAATTTCTTCTTGGTTTGATTTGGACGTCGACCAATTTCTCCTTGAAGGGCACCGAGAAGAGGCTATCGATTTTCTGGAATCTCACTCTTTCGAAGACAAAGAAGATATAGGGCGTTTGGTGAGACTTGCTTTGCTCTACGCTAATGAGGAACTCAAAACCGCCTGGAAATATTTGGGAGAAGCTTATGCCAAAGATCCTAAAAATCCAGATATCCACTCCTATCGTGCAAAGATTCTAGAATCTGTAGGCAAAAATACGATGGCACATAAGGAATATCAAGCTGCTGCTCTCCTTGACCCCAATAACATCTTTTCTCAGGATCAACTCGCCGATTTTTATTTGCGTCAAAAGCAATATCCTTCGGCCTTACAGATATGGACAGATCATCTGATTCCACCCTCTTTGGACAAAGTCTGGGTAAAGGCGCTGTTTTGGAGTCGGGCAACCGAACCTGTCGAGGAAGATTGGGACAGCATCCCTATTCCTCAGGGTAGACTCAAGCCACTGATAAAATATATGGTTCAACTTGAGCCAGGGGAGTTCTGGAATCAAGAAAAGTTCGAGGATGTGATAAATGGGAAACACTTTCTTAAAGCGGAGCAAGCGACACTCTGGCTTAGGGTCTTAGACGCCCTAAGGCTTGGAAATGAAAAAGAAGCCTTGCGGTTGTTACAGTATAATCCTTTCATGACGATCTCTTGGAATCCAGAGCTTGAACTTGCGTTGCAGAGAATCCTCACCTATCGAAAAACAGGATCACTTCAACTTGAGGAGTCGTTTAGCGGCACAGGAGACAATCATAGGGAACTGTATCCATTTTTTCAGCAATTGGAAGAAATTGCATCTAAAACTACATCCCAAGTTCCTGAAGAGTTGCATAACCTTTTGACAAGTAAAGAAGTTTTCTCCGCAGTCTTTATTGCTGCAGGATGGTTTGAAGCAGGGCTGCAACTCCATGTTTTGCCTGTGATACCCAAAGAATTCCCCGACTGGGTTCCTACTACCATATTGGAAACCCTCTACAAATATCGTTCTTCTCAGGAAGCATACGAATTTGTTGAGTTGCAAGAGCCTTCACCTGATCTCTCTTTATTGGCGGCAGAGCTAATGATTTCCGGAGGAGACACGGATACCGCCCTCGAAAAGTTATCCAACCTTTCCGCATTGGATTCTGACATCGGTTATCGTTCAGCGTGGCTTGCGAGCCTTCTTTACATAAAAAAGGAAGATTTTGATAATGCCCGTGATTCCGTCCAATCACAGCCCCGTTTGGCTGAGGATCTCTTGGGTCAAGAAACTTTGGCTCGAATTGCTCATCTTGAAGGAGATAATGACCTTGCGGAAAGGCTATACACATCCCTCGAAGAGAAATCGTCAGAAGCACGCTCCTATCTTGCGAGAAAAGCATTTCAAGAGGACAACTGGAAAAGAGCTCGAGAACTCACAGAACAGCTTCTTCAGGATTATCCTGATAACGCAATGTTGAAAGAAAATCTCCGTAAAATTCTCGAAGAAGAAAGCAAATTCAATTAACCCTAGAAAACGCAGTTGAAAATGATCTATAAGTGCAAGATTTTGGTTCATAACCGCTTACGATGGAGGGTCACATTCCCATACGGTGAAGGGGCCCTCCATTGTAAGCGGTTGTGGGCCAAAA
>JAAKFP010000095.1 GCA_011065005.1 Chlamydiota bacterium
TAAGGATCGCACCCACGAAGTGGGTGCTGGAAAATATTGACAAGATTATTTCCACCAACTTGAATGATGTGAGATTTTAGAGATCGAAATGTTCCACCCATGTATCTGTAAAGCCGATCCTGAATGTCCTTTTTAAAATCCACCTTGAGCTAACGAAAGGGGAGGAAGGGGTTGAGAATCCAGGGAAGTTACGACAAAACATTGCGAGGTCATCTGGAGGCTGGACACATACTTATTGCCCAGGGACCTTCATAGGGGACAACTTTGATGAATTCATTACCTGGTTTAATCAAAGTCTTACTAAGTGTAACAAGAACGAAAAAAATCCAGTAATTCTTGCTGCTCAGGTATATCAAAAACTTGTTTCTTTACATCCTTTTGAAAATGCTAACGGAAGATTCGCTCGTTTATTAATGGATTATGTTTTGGAACGATTTAAATTACCAGCCCCGCTTTTAAATAAAAATATTTTAGACGCCATTTTTCCTTTGGATCCGGTAAAATCTAATCACGATGAATTTATGAAAAAAATTATACAGGGTATTATAGCAAGCAAGGAGTTTTTAGAAAAATTGTCAACATGAAAAGTAAGTTTAGTTTATAAGTGAATAACTCAATAGAGGAGAAAAATATGACCTTTCCAGAATCAATTCATCGTAACACACTTGAACGTTGTATCAAGTTTCTGAATGAAAGTAATCGAATTGAAAGTATCAATGAAATTGATTATGATAACAAGAAAAATCAATCCGTTGATACAGGGCACTTTGGAGCGTTTATTCTTTCCCAGAATAATGCAGTGAATCGTAATACTCTCTCAGTAAGAAAAATTCGATTCTGGCAAGAATTGGTGACCCGAGAACAATTAAAGTATGATCACCACATCGAAGAAAATGCTGTGGGTCATATACGAGGACCTTCACTCAAAACAAATGTTAGAGTTGGGGCATATATCCCCCCAGATTTCTCGAGGGTTCCAATGCTGCTCCAATGTCTAATTGAAGACATTAACGAAGGGTTGAAAGATCAAGGGAGACTAGATGATGATGTCGAATATTGTAAATTCTTAGGAAGCTCTTTTCAACGATTTGAATCCATTCATCCCTTTGCAGATGGAAATGGAAGAGTTGGGCGTTTAGTTGCTAATTACATTGCAACCTATTGCAATCGCCCAATAATAATATTTGATTCAGAAAAATCATTGAGAGAGAAATATTACAGGGCACACGAATCACATAAAAAAATGTGGAGCTTTATAGCGAAAAAAATCCAGGAAGCTATCTTTGGGTTAAATGGAAATATACTATTTAAAAATATAAAATCTTCCGGAAGTTCTTCTCTCTATTCTTTCCCAGAGAAAAAAGATAGCGAAATTTACGAATGGCATGCGTTGCACTTTGCTGTAAAAAAATGGGAGGAATAGGTTCTCTCTCAGCTAGGTGACACATCAGTGTAGCCTTGGGGATTTGTCAGGAGAGAATAAATGCAGGAAGAGTTTCAAGGACACGTTCTTCATGGATTTCTTGGGGTGCCGGATGATTGGGCTTTTCTCGAAAAGTGGAATCGTATTGATTTATTTGACGAAAAGAGCTTTCTCCCTCGGAAGGGGTTGCTGCCTTGGGCGAGAGCATTTAACTCTTCGGTAGCCGATTCAGATCAAAAAAATATTATCATGGGATATTCTCTTGGGGGGAGGTTGGCATTGCATGCTTTGGTCGATCGGCCGGGGTTGTGGGATGCTGCAGTGATTATTTCCGCTCATCCCGGGTTGAAAAATCAGGAGGAAAAGGAAGAAAGGCTAAGGAGTGATGAAAAGTGGGCCAATCGGTTTTTGACTGAATCGTGGGGTTCATTGATGGAAGAGTGGAACGCACAATCTGTTTTTTCTGGGAAGTCTTTGTTACCATTGAGAGATGAGAAGAACTATTCACGGACAACTTTGGCAGAGGTTTTAACGGGGTGGTCGTTGGGTAGGCAAGAGGACTTGAGATCGAAGATTGAGAAGCTGTCGATTCCAGTTTTGTGGGTTGTTGGGGAATGGGATAGGAAGTTCGTTTCTATTGCAAAGGAACTCAAATTTTCTCATCCTAATTCGAAGGTATGGATTGCTTCGGAAGCGGGACATCGTGTACCATGGCAGCAAACAAATGCTTTTAGTCAGGAACTGAAAACCTTTTTTATAATGTTGAGGGAGATCTTATGACAGCGAATGCAGCGCAGCTTTGGCATACAATCAAGGATTATGAAGATGTCAAATTTCAAAAAACAGAAGATGGGGCTGCAAAAGTCATAATCAATCGGCCCCGTGTTCGGAATGCATTCCGTCCGGAAACTATTATGGAAATGCAAGACGCTTTTGAAATCTGTCGCAATGACCCTTCCATAGGAGTAGTTATTCTTACTGGTGAAGGGGATGAAGCGTTCTGTTCGGGTGGTGATCAAAGTGTTCGAGGCGATGAGGGTTATGTTGGGAATGATGGGATTCCGAGGCTCAATGTCTTGGATCTGCAAAAGCAGATCCGTTCTCTGCCCAAACCGGTGATTGCCATGGTTGCAGGCTATGCCATTGGTGGAGGACATGTGTTGCATATCGTTTGTGATCTGACCATTGCTGCGTCAAACGCGATTTTTGGGCAGGTTGGTCCCAAGGTAGGATCCTTTGATGGGGGACTTGGAAGCAGCTATCTTGCGAGGATTGTGGGACAGAAGAAAGCTCGGGAGATCTGGTTTTTGTGTCGACAATATAACGCTCAAGAGGCCTTAGAGATGGGGCTTGTGAATACTGTTGTTCCTCTTGAGGAGCTTGAAAAGGAAACGCTGAAATGGTGTCGAGAGATTTTAGAGCACTCACCCCTTGCTTTGCGCTGTTTGAAAGCAGCGATGAATGCCGATTGTGACGGGCAGGTTGGACTTCTTGATCTGGCGGGGAATGCAACACTTCTATACTATATGACAAAGGAAGCGCAGGAGGGGAGGCAGTCTTTCCTCGAAAAACGAAAACCTGATTTTAAACAATTTACACGACTTCCCTAACGATACTATGAATGATTTTCTTGAAGCTAAACCGTGGTCATCGTGGCTATTAGCAGCGCGTCCGAAGACGTTAACCGCGGCTCTCGTTCCCATAGTAGTAGCGACATTGTTAGCGAGAGCAGATACTGGAATCGTTACCTGGAAAATTTCCATCTATGCTCTTTTAGCTTCTTTCTTCATCCAAATAGGAACAAACCTTTTCAATGATGCCCTCGATTACAAGAAAGGGGCAGATACCTCCGCGCGGCTTGGGCCTGTGAGGGTGACGCAAAGCGGGCTTCTGACCGCGGAACAGGTCCTGACGGGAGGGACGGTCTGTTTTGCTTTGGCAGCCCTGTTTGGCATTCCCCTTATCTTCACAGGAGGATGGCCTCTGGCAGTTATTCTTATCCTTTCTGTACTCAGTGGATATTTCTATACCGGCGGACCTAAGCCTCTAGCGTATTCTGGATTGGGAGATCTTTTTGTCATCATCTTCTTTGGGTTCGTGGCCACAGTCTCTGTTTACTATCTTCAAACGGGAGTTGTCAGCTTTGAGTCTTTTCTTGCCGGTGCGCAGATTGGACTGTTGATTACGGCTCTGCTTGCTATGAATAACTTGAGAGATATCGAGGGAGATGCTAAGTCCAATAAACGTACACTTCCTGTACGTTTTGGTAAGACGTTTGGCCGCGTGGAGATTTCTGCTTTGATTTTGCTTCCCTTTGCTCTAAGTAGTGTTTGGGTGCAGAACAGATATCTTTATGCAGGAATCCTCCCGTGGGCAGCATTTCCTTTGGGAACGATGGTGATTCGAGGGATCTGGACGCATGAACCCGGAAGGATTTATAATACATTTTTTGGAATGACAGCTCTTTTGCATCTTGTTTTTGGAGTGTTGTTATCCTTGGGTTTATCTTTGAGATGAAGATTTCCTTCTCACCATACAAACTTCAGGGTAGATCATCCTTCGACAACCGGGAAGGGGTCCTTTTACGTTTTCAATTTGAAGATGGAACAACGGGATATGCTGACTGCCACCCTTGGCAGGAGTTGGGTGATCAACCTCTCAAAAAACAGCTTTCACTGTTACGTGGAGGGATGTTGACTTCTCTCACACAACGATCGCTATACTTTGCTGGGCTGGATGCAGGAGCTCGCCTTGAGGGAGAATCTCTCTTTTCAGGATTCACCATTCCTCCAAGCCATTGGCTTGTGAGCGATTTCAATCAAGCCATTCCAGATGGGTTTTCCTTTGTCAAAGCCAAGGTGGGAAAAGCTCCTTTGGAGGAAATCCCTCAGCTTCTTTCATTTTTCGAACGGCTCCCAGAAAACGTGAAAGTGAGATTGGATTTTAATTGTCGGCTTTCCCAAGAGGAATTTGAAAAATATCTGAATGCTATAAGGAAGTGGATAGAAAAAATAGACTTTATCGAAGATCCCTTTCCGTATCACAGTGTTATATGGAAAAACATGCAAAATACTTTTGGTGTCAGATTCGCTTGTGATCATCAGTCGGAGCGATGGGTGAAGGATGCCGAATCGCATTCTGTGTCAGTACTTAAACCGGCAGTACAAGATGAGCAGCTCTTCATTCAGGAGCGAAGTATTGTGGTTACGTCATACCTAGACCATCCAGTAGGGCAGGTGGCAGCAGCTTTTGTTGCTGCTAACATGTTTAAAACCTCTCCGGATCAATTGGAGCCTTGCGGACTCCTTTCTCATTTGGTTTATCAGACCAATGAGTTTTCCGAGCAGCTGGGAAGACAAGGGGCTGTGCTTACTCTTTCTCAAGGGACAGGTTTTGGTTTTGACGAGTTGCTTGTAAATCAGGATTGGAAGGATTTGTGATGAAGATGGATTGGGAGTCCTCCTCGACAGAAGTTTTGTTGAATCCTCGGATTCCTGAGCAGGAGAGAAAACGGTATTCAAACAGACTTCTAGGAGATTCACATTTAAAAAGCCATGTTTGGGTGACGACATCTGGAACAACAGGCAGGTTCAAGTTTGTTGCTTTGTCAAAAAAGGGGATGCTTTGCTCGGCTCAAGCTGTAAACGAGCATTTGTGCAGCACCTCTTCTGATATCTGGTTGCATGCCTTGCCAGATTTCCATGTTGGCGGCATCGGCATTTGGGCGAGAGGGCACTTATGTGGGGCTGAGATCATCGATTACAAGTCGATTCGGAAAAAGTGGAATCCTCATCATTTTCAAAAGTTGGCGGAAGAAACAAAAGCGACACTGACAGCTTTGGTGCCGACACAGGTGTTTGATTTGGTCGATCAAGGCCTTCTGGCTCCATCTTCGCTGCGGACTGTTGTTGTGGGAGGAGGTGCCCTATCGAGAGGGCTATATGACCAAGCACAACAGCTAGGATGGAAGCTACTCCCCAGTTATGGATTAACAGAATGCGCATCGCAGGTGGCCACAGCAGAGTTTGGGCAGTTTGATACGGGTACAGTTCTTCCCCATGTCAAACTTAAGATAGATTCCGAAGGATTTATTTGCATACAGAGTCTTTCTCTCTTGACGACCTATGCCTATTTTGAAGGTGAGGAGGTTCGTTTTCTCGATCCGAAGTGTGAGGGATGGTTTATTACGGAGGATAAAGGGGAATTGCACGAGAATACGTTGAAGGTTTTTGGACGAGGTTCTGATTTTGTGAAAATCTCTGGAGAAAGTGTCAACTTGAGGCATCTTCAGCTCGTTTTGGAGGAATTAAAAATAAACCTCAAGATTCGCCAAGATATGGTTCTATCCTCTGTTCCAGATGAACGATCAGGACACATTCTCCGCCTCATCTACGAAGGGAACAATGATGGACAGGTCGACAAGCTCATCGAAAGGTATCAGGAAAAAGTGATGCCTTATGAGCGCATTCAAGAGTGCATTAACGTAGAAAAAATCCCTCGTAACGATCTTGGAAAAGTGGTCTTATAAGGTTTATTCGCAGCAGCCCTTACCGTCTATGCTCCATTTTCCGGGACCGCAGCATAGTACATAGAGCAAACCACCGAAAATTCCTAAATTGCTAAAAAAGTGAATCGTTTGTAATTGCATCTCTTTGGCGTCTTCAATATTCCAGAAATCGTGAAAAATACTCGTTGCCGGGATGAGGAAGAGGAGCAAAAGGATCGCCCCGAAACGGGTTTTATATCCGAAAACAAGAGAGAAACCTCCCAAAAGTTCGACGGCAACTGCGGTAAAGAGGAAGAAGGGAATGGCTTGCATATTTTTGCTCGCCATAAACTGCACGGTTCCGTCATAGTCCATGAGCTTGTGAAATGCTGCGAGAAAAAAGATCGCGCTGAGGCATATTCTTCCTGCAAGCAAAAAAAATGAACAGATAAAATTCATAGCAAAAACTCCTTGATGTCATTGAATTAAAATTTTTTATAACCAGAACACGTACTTTATTGCAAGTTTTAAACGCGAAGTTCGCGAAGAAAGCGAAGAACAAGAAAGAGATGACAATCAGCTCCTTCAATCTACGGAGCCAAAATCAGATGTTTGGGGTTGAGGTTTTGGATTGGTGGGTTGAATATTTTCCAACCTTTTTCTTATCTCTTCAAAATGATCAAAACACTGCAGAATCTTTGAAGGCTTTGAAAAAATATATCCTTGTTGATGATGCTGATGCAAAGGATCAGATCGACGCGATTCGGCTTTCTTCAAAATTGGGGCATTTGGCGACCTGGAATTTTTAAAAAGATTTGCGGATTCTGGAGCAGAAGAACTAGAATTTCTCAGTCTTCACGCGGATGCCGGGCTTGAAGAAGTTCTGACGGACTTGATACATATTACCTGTGAACAATTTAATGTTTCTGAGGAACAACTATGTGGATCTACACGTGATGCGAAAGTGGTGAAGGCACGGGCGGTTCTTGTGCTAGTGGCTTTGAGATTCAATATGGCAACCCTATCAAATTTGGCAGAGAGGCTATCGCGCAATCACAGTTCCCTTAGTCGATTACGAAGCAAGGCACTGACTGACAGCTGGCTGAGCCGGGCTGTCGATGAACTTTACAGTCGTCTAGTTGCCTCTTCGGCAAGTCGTGCCTAAGTTATGCACAATGCACCACCGACCCCTTTCACCGACCCCTTTCACCGACCCCTTTCATTTTTGTTGACGAATAATTCATTTTTTTGGTAGTGGTAAGATATTAGCAAAATTCATGAGAAAGTCTCAATGAGCTTGGCCGACCAAAATCCAACTGGATTTTGCGGCCATAGTAGAAAACGCAGTTCAAAATGCTTTATAAGCACAATCTTTGAAAAATTTTAATGGAGATTATTCCAATGATTATTCCAAGAATTCTAACAACCCTTTTTTCTGTTTTACCTTATCAACCTAAAGAGGTTGCTTCGGTTCAACAACCAGAAGTCAAGCTTGATGTTCCCATTGAAACCCTATCCAAAGCAATACTAGACAAGCAATCAAATGGTACGTTGAGGTTAATGATTGACAGATTGGAAATTCCAGAGTGTCGAATCTTCAACAGTGAAAAAAGCTTAGATCTTTATCTCAGTACAAATCAAAACATCGACATTTGGGAAATTCAAGATAAAAGAGAAGCTTTTCCAAGGACAATTTATAAATACCACACATGGGATAAAATATATACCTATATAAACAAGGAAGAACTCTATCGAGAAATATCTTCAGGAACAGAACATGGAGTGTTTTGTATTAATAATCTAGAAAACAAAGAAAACACATACATCCAGAAGAAAAGGGGGTGGTTTGCATATGGCTTTGAAGAAATCTCACGAGAACAAGCGATGCAAACCATCATCGAAAAAGAAGCCTCAAAAGATACCTGGCGGAAAGGATATGCAATTGGAATGGTTGCGTTAGCTGCAGCTCCGACAGTATATGGAATGAGAAATAGTCTTGCAAAAGGATGGAAAAATTGGACGCATCCGGAGCAGACGTTTTCAAATTCTTTTCTTAATGTTCGTATGCCTAATCCTATGGAAGCAAAATCCCGTTAGATCCCTTCACAGCACACTCTAAAGCCATGTCTCATTCATCTAGTCGGCCTTTTTCTAAAAATATTTAACAGTTTCAACCCCAAAAACTGACATTTT
>JAAKFP010000096.1 GCA_011065005.1 Chlamydiota bacterium
TTAATTGCTTTAAAATCAGTTGGCTATGAATAGACATTAATGCAATTTTTTTCAAAAAAAACAACAAAAGTAGGCTGTAGGGCAGAGCTAACGCATTAAAATTTATTTAATATTGTGTCATAATTCTCCCAAGAACACCCCAGGAGAACATAGAAGAAGATAAAGAATGTAATAAAGGACATGGAAGGATAAAAATCAGGAAGTGTACTGTGTGTCTAGATATAGATTGGCTTATGCAGAAAACTGAAAGGAGAAAAAATGTCTAACCAACAATTATCAAACCTCGCAAAAACCTGGAAGTCTAGGATTGATCAATGGCAAGTGCGTATTCCACGCAATCCGATCAAGCAAGTGGCAAGTCCCTCGCAGCTTGGAGCAAAGAAAACGGTTTAGTTTATTCTCAGAGTTTTATGGTAAAATCATGAAACATGATAACGCCACAAAATATTTTATTTGAGCAGCTTCAGAGCGAAAATGCTGAGCTAAAAAACGAGAACAATGTCCTTAGGGCTCGTGCAAAAATAAGTTGTGCGTTTCTGGTGCCTTTCCCACGTGGGAAAAGTACCAGAACCCATTGTTTTTCCTATCCCTTTGCGCAACAACATCCTCGAACAAAGCTCTTTGAAAAAAAGATCAAGTCCTATAACTTCGAAACAAACCAATGTATATAACCCTAGCAAAATGGAAGATCTACAATTTTTGCTAGAGTACTCTGAAAATCCAACATTTCAAGGAGGATATCACATGACAATTGAACAAATTGATGATGCTCTATTTAGCATTGAGACTGTAGAAGAAGAGCCCGTCTCTTTTCTTCTATTGGAAGACCTTATTTGGGAATATAACGAAAGGATCCAGAAAGGCCGTGGCTTTGGGTCTGAAAAGCACCCTCTTAGCTTGCGCCTTCCCGTGTTTAACGGAGGCGAAACGATCATTTCTCCAATGACAGAAGAGGAGATCAATGAAATGAACCTCAAAGATCAAAGAGAAAATTGTTGGATGAAAGTACTCTTGAGTAACTTTACCCCTGCTGGACTTGTACGTAACATCCCCAATATCCGCGAAGGAATCAGGCTTAAAGAGGTTATCAGGGAGCTTGGTCTGCAAGGAAAGATTGTCTACAGAACGGTTAAAGATAATATCTATGTTATTCTCAAAGGCAATCAAAAACTTCGCGAAGTCTTAACGGGAACTCGATATCGTAATTCTCACCCTAAAATCGTAAAATTCGGATTGTCAAAAGTCAACTTTACCACTGCTCTGAAAGGAACGGCCATTACAGCATTAATATTCTACGGATGTGCAAAAACTGTTGATGGATTGTCGATGTATTTTGAAGATGGTGAGCTGAGACCCGGCTTTTTTTCAGAAATCCCCGCTGAAATAACAAAACTGACTATTTCTTCCATTGCAGCTACTGCTGTAGGTGTCGGGCTGGTCACTTTTGGAGCTCCTATAGCTGTGGGAATAGGATTAGCCCTTGTTGCAGGCTTCGCTGCTGATATTATTCTTGAACATTTTGACAAACAAACCGGATTCACAAAAGCGGTAGCTGATGCTACAGAGCGTCTGGTGTCTAATGTGAAGAATGAGTGGGTTGTTTTGAAAAGGAATTTGAGCGAGGTAGGTCGCCAAAGCACTTTAGAAGTGATCAAGCGTATTAAAGATGAGCAAAAAGCACTACTCGAGAGAGCTTTGAAGCGGGGTGCTGAAGCTGTTCAAGAAATGTTTTTCGATCTGCTTTTATCTCCTAAACGGCTCGGGTTAATAATAGCAACAGGACCTGGTTTGATTAAAAATCCTCTAGAGGGATTTAAGTATGATGGACAAGTGGGCCGCACTCGGAATTTTGCTCAGAACGGAAAATTGTTTTATATAACTACCTAGCCTAGTATTGTGATTTTATTATGTTAAATGCTCTTGGAAATATTCTTCTTATTGTATCTTGTGTAGGATTGGCTTGTTATATCGGATATAAGGTTATAGTATATCTGATTGACAAGATGTCCTCCTTAATCGAAAGGTCTAGGGTATTTCGTATAATGCTATTTGCTATCATGTCAATATTATTTTTTGTTGGCGGTCTGAACCAGTTATTCGATTATTATGCAGGAAAACAATTAGAATTGACTCGATATTTTCCCCTCTCCTTTGGTGTTTCAGGTGTGCTCATTTATTTAACCGTTTTGGCATATTATAAAGACCCTAAGCAGCCGGAACCCAAAGAATAAAATTCCTTTTTAGGGATAGGAAAAACCAATGGATTCTGGTGCCTTTTCATCCAAAGTAGGCTGTAGTGCCTGTCTTTAGTCATGCTGAGGACGACATAAAAAGTTTTAAGATGATTGTCAGTCAATTTTGTGTAAACGGAAATGCTACCCAGGCGGAAATGATAAGGGCATTCGGCATTCCTTCTATCACCATCAAAAGAACCGTAAAGACATTTAGGACCTATGGGCCTAGCGGGTTCTTTGTCTCAAAGCAACCGAAGCGCAAGCCTCGAGTTTTGACCACGTCTTGAAAGTGATATTCCTTGTCAACCAACGCAAGAACAATTAACTACAGACCTTCGCCTAGGCGAAAGACCTCTCCTTTAGGAAGAGAAGGGATGTCAATGGTCCTTCTTTCTCAAGCTTAAAGCAGTAACCTCTTTCATTGAGCCATAAGGTTACCCGGTCACCGGGGCTAAGAGATTCTATCTCAAATTCAGGAACAAGAAAAAAACCTGTTTTTTTTCGATATTTCCATCTAAAGTCCTCCCGTGTATCTCCATCGCATCGGGGACATAGCCAAGGGAGGATGGGGTTTATTTTGAATGCCAAAAAACGTACTTTTGAAAGGCTTAATCTCTTCAATTTCAATCACCATTTTTTGGGCTAGGTCTTTTTCTCCAACGCTGCCCCAAAAAGTCACCGTTGAATTTTTCAATTTATTTTTCCTGAATAAACCAAACATTATATAGCTCCTTTTGGCATCCGTATCTCTAATGAACTCTGATTGAAGTCGAATCCGAGAAAACCATAACCTTCTGCAATAATTTTCACTTTTTCCTTCTCAAGATGGGTTTTCAAATGGCTATATAGCCTTTTTGGAGTCAGAGGATGAAATAAGTATTTTGGAAAAATATCAGCATTGTAAAGAGGTTGATAAGGGACTGAAGCGCAACTGTTTGTAATGCGGTTATAGGTCGAAGGAGACTGTAGCCAATAGCTATTAAAGTTGCTTGCTTGAGGATCGATAAGACCTTCGTACAACTCGAGCCGCTGGAATTTATCGAGAGGTTTTCTCACTTCATTCCCTATCCCCGTCGTTATCGGCATCAAAAATACGTTTGTTGACTGCAAAGAAAGCAAAAACGTCTTTCTTATTAGTGGGAGAAGGTTTTTTTATAATAACATAAATATTAAAATATATTTCCCAAGCTTTTTTCCACACCTCCTCCACTCTGGTTGTCATTTTGCCATTTTCTTCCTTACCATCGACTATATAAAACAATTCAAATTTCATCCTTGTTTCTTCTTTCGGAAAAATTTCATTGAAAATTGCAGGATAACATTTTTCATAGGCTTCTATCATCCCTTTTTTGAGATGGGATAAACGTTTTTGGTATAATTCAGATCCTCCTTTTTTTGAATCTTCATAAAGTGATAGGTTGTATTCGGAGTATATGATTAGCAGTTTGATATACAAGTACGCAACATCAAAGATCTGATCATATGTCCATTCATTAATATTATGTTTTCCACTAAGCTCTCCCTTAAGCCTAAACCCTTCATTAATAAGTGTTTGCATCTGACTCTTTGTGAGGTCGGACACACCATCCTCTTCATGTTCTAAGGAATATTTTAGGGCATTCATAAGCTCTCGTTCGAAGGGATTTTTTAAATCAGAGATGGTTGTCTTAGCTACAGGTCCTTGCTCAATAAAATTATATTTTTGTTCTATTTTTTCGATAAGTTGAGCGGAATTAGGCGGACTTTCTCCAGCATCGATATCACCCCTGCCAACTGTTGCAGCTTGCTCTCTTTGTGTTATTTTCGCTTTAGAAATCAGCTCTTGGACTTCCGTTCTGTCCATAGCCATTGACACAAAATTTCGTAGGCGTGAACTTTTTCCAGTAATTTTCATTCCAAAAAGTGATCGCAACTGTTTTTTTTCTGTGACTTTAACTACCGGTCTTTCAGCTTCCTGAGCATTTTTCATTAGCTTCATTGCCGCATTCGTTATTGATAAAGCCGATCTTAATATCTCTTCGGAAATATCAACCCCACTGTCAAGTGCATCAAGGACAGCCTTAATAGTATCAACTGCATTGTCTGCAGTTTTTTCAAAATAAGCTAATCCAAAGGCCACCCTTTCTTTTTGTCCAAAGGTTTCAGCAGCAGCTACAATAGCCGCGTTTTCCTTTTTCTCTTCGGCTTTAGCCATCGTAATATCGACAGCGTCTGCTTTCTCAAAAACTTCCATCGCTCGGGATAATGAAACGATAAGCTCGCATAGATCATCTTGAAATTTCATCATTTTGCTGGTTGGCTTGTCAATTTGCCCAAGCTGAGAGATTGTTCTTGCAGCCGTTTCCATTATTCTAGCGGCTTTTTCAAAATTATTTACAATTTGTTCTGGTGTTACGTTAGTTTTAGATGCAAGTTCTAAAACTTCTCGTTGTGTAGCGCTTATAGCTGGAAGAATGATTTTTGCCCTCCTAATAAAAAAAGACTCTCTTAGGCCATCTTTCACGCCCTGTACCTGCCTTCTAACTTCTGCCGTGAACTTTGCAATGTCTCCAGGGGGGCGTTCTGTTTTATTGAACATTTCCCTCACAGCCAGTTGAGTAACTCTGTCCTCAATAGAGGCTTGTGTAGTTGGTGCACCTCTTTCTTCTTCAGAATGTCTGTCTGTGGGTAATGGCTGATTGTTTCTTCCTGTGGCAGATTGATGTGATACCGATGCTTCCATAATTTTTTTTCTCCTTCGTTAAAACCTCAATAACTCTTTATACCGTTGTGGTTGTTAGGAAAAAAGTCAACCACTTTTCCCTAAAGAGCCAATTTCGATGTGCTTATTTTTTTAGACGGAATTAGGCCCAAAGCAACTTTCTCTCAGGCCATTTCTCCCGGTGTCCGAAATATCATATTAATAATTGGATAAACAATAAAGCAGGACCATCCTTACAAAGTCTTCGACGAATGAGTTAGAACGTCTTACAACATGTAATACCAACAATCGGTCCTGCAAACCCTAGTCCGGATGTTACTATGCTAAATGTCCCAGAAGGTCCAGGTTGTACATTTCGGAATAGATCAAAAAAATAGATTCCCTCATACCCTGCATGAAATTTCCAATCCAAACAACAAAAAGAGCCTTTAACGCCAAGCTCAAACTTGTACTCAATACCTGTAAAGCAAACAACACTGGTATCTTTAGCAATTGTAATTGCTTCTGGACCTCTCAGGTTACCACCATGTATTTGAAATTTATCGCCATCAGACTTTATATCCCATGAACCGACACCGGTAATAACGCCAAATTCTCCTGCTAGGTAAAAACTAGAAGGACATAAATCAACATTTCCTATTAAACCCAACTCTCCTAGACCTACAGCTATATTTGAAATATCTTTATAATTAATAATAGAGGAAAATTGGTTTTCAGGGATTTCAGCCCAATTGCCTCTTTCATGTTCTAAAAATAAAACGCCAAGACCCATAAAACCAGCAAACATAGAGCTGTTATCAGTATAAAATTTTCGAGAAGCTCGCAAATTGATACGATCGTAATCTACTCTCAATTTTTTCTTTCCTAAATTTTCTGAATTATTTTTAAAGTACTCGTTCAGCAGATCAACTTTATTAGCTTCTTCTTCAAGACCTTCATAACTGTCTACATTACCCAACAATTGATCTATCTGGAAATGTGTCCAACTTAGACGAAAGCATGAACACCATTCCGGAATCTCCTTTGACAGGAATAGATCAAAACCCAAACTATAGTCTGGGACAGAACTTTCAAAAAGATGATCAGTTTTATATTTTATGCTTAAATATTCGCTTTTTTCCTTATCCCCTCTTATATCCACAATATATACAGGAATCGAACGTGAAAACAGGTTGTCAGCACCATAAAATTTCCAATAGAGAACATTAATTCCCAGATTCCAATCAACATCAGCATGGCAGTCATTATAATCGTAACATGTTTCGATATATGCTTCGATTGATGGTTCATGTAGAAGGTTACAAATCACAAACCCTACTATCACCATTAGCAATCTATTCATGTCGACTCCTCCAGATGACTACAAAGAAATGCACTATATTCTAGGTGCCGTTTAATGTATAGAGGCAATTTCGATGTCACTTTTTTCACTTTTTTCTTTGACCTTATCCAAAAACTGGGATAGCATACTGTATAAAGTTTCTAAAGAGAATCGATTTGATGTCTACAAGGAGGAAACATGGAAAATTATACAGACACTGTAACAAAAACGCTTGAACATGCACTTTCAGAAGCTCAACAACGCCACAACACAGAGGTTACGGAAAGTCACCTTCTTCATGCTTTCTTAAGGGATACTGACGGGTACTTTTATACCCTTTTATCAAATCTTGGAGCACAGCCACAAACATTGACTAACCAGGTAATCGAAGACTTAAACATGAAGGCAACCTATGCCGATAGTACCACCGCTCCTAAGCCAGGGAAAACATTAAAAAAACGCATTTTCGAAGCGGAATCTATTGCTAAAGAATGGGATGATCCCTATGTCAGCAGCGATCATTTCTTCATTTCTTATTGGAAAAATGGAGGTGTACCATTCGAGTCATGGAAAAAACAGTACCAAATCTCGAAGGATGATGTCGAAAAAGCAATAAAAAAAGCGCGGGAATATCATCACGAAGAGTCATCTCATGTTGAAGAAACCCCTCAAGCTTTAGAAAAGTACTGTAAAAATCTTACTCAACTAGCAAAGGAAGGAAAGCTTGATCCTGTCATCGGTCGTGATGAAGAAATTCGACGTACAATACAAGTTCTTTGTCGTCGAACAAAAAACAATCCGATGTTAAGAGGTGAACCGGGTGTAGGAAAAACAGCTATTGCTGAAGGACTCGCCCAACGAATAATCCAAAAAGATGTTCCCGAATCGATGAAAAACAGCCAACTTCTTACGTTGGATATGGGAAGTTTGATCGCTGGGACAAAATTTCGCGGTGAATTTGAAGAACGGTTGAAATCCATTTTAGACGAAATTGAAAAAGGGGATGGACAAATTATCCTCTTTATTGATGAAGTCCATACCCTTGTTGGTGCAGGAGCTACCGATGGAGCTATGGATGCTGCAAATCTGCTGAAACCCGCACTAGCACGGGGAATGCTACGGTGCATCGGAGCCACAACAAACAATGAGTATCAAAAGTACATTGAAAAAGATCCTGCTTTAGAGCGACGATTCCAGCATATAATAGTGGGAGAACCCTCTCTTGATGATGCCATCGCCATATTACGAGGATTAAGAGAAAAATATGAAATCTTCCATGGTGTTAGAATTACTGAAGCAGCTATCCATGCTGCAGTATTCCTTTCAGATCGTTATATCAGTGAGCGATTTCTCCCTGATAAAGCGATTGATCTTATTGATGAATCTGCAAGTTTAATCAGAATGCAGATTGGTAGCCGTCCTCTACCCATAGATAATAAAGAGAGGGAACTAACATCAATGATTGTTGAGCAAAAAGCACTTCGTCGCGAAGAGACACCAGGGTCGAAAAAAGCCGCTGATCAACTTGAAGCCAAAATTGCTAATGCAAAAGAGGATCTCACCAAGCTCAGACAACACTGGGAACAAGAAAAAGCGACAATCGAAACTCTCAAAGAAAAGAAAAATAGCCTTGAGAAATTACGTTTCCAAGAAGAGCAAGCAGAGCGTCAGTCAGATTTTAATCGTGTTGCCGAATTGCGGTATAATGATATACCAAGAATGGAAAAAGAACTTGAAGAAGCGGAAAAACAGATCTCCACCACTGAACATCGCCTGCTCCAGGAAGAAGTAGATGAAGATCTAATTGCACATATTGTTTCTAAGTGGACCGGTATC
>JAAKFP010000097.1 GCA_011065005.1 Chlamydiota bacterium
TTCACTTGCTTTGTTGCAAATCTTTGGAAACTAATAAGTTGACTGCAGATTTGCGCCTCGCAACTGAAGAGCTATAACAGCCTAAATGTAAAGGTTATTTCTTCTAGCCTCCTTAGGGCTCGTAAGCAAATAAGTTTTACGTTTCTGGCAACTCAGCGCTTCAGATGCACGGCGCAAATTCGCAGATAAACTTATTAGTTTGCAACTATCCCTACTGATAGCAAATAAAAAAATGGACACCAAATATTTAACTACTTATTGTAGCCTTAACGAGAAATTATTTTAACAACATAGGAAACAACATGAGCTACTCACCATCCTCAGTAACAAGATACCTGTCATCATTTTGGAAGTCAGAGTCACCCACAAAAAACCATACTTCCTCCAAGCAGAATAGTCCTCTGCAGCTAGTAACAACCCAATCGGCCACAAGGGCACTGAATCATATGATCAGCAATAATTTACCCAGTCGCAGCTTATGCAAAGCAATTCTTTCGGACCACACTTCTTGGAGAAAAAGAATTACAGCCTTTTTTCTTGGCGGTTTGCTCCTATCCGCGGGTAAATCATGGAATCAGAATTCTAATTTGAACACCGTATCAGACGCCATCGCCATGATGACTAGAACGCTGGGTCCAGCTGCTGTCAAAGCATCGGTTATTTTTCAAATGTCAGCAATAACTGCAGCGAGTGGGAAGAGTGGTGGAGCTCTGCCGAGGGCGTTGTTAGCTAGCGTAATGTTTCTACCCGAGGCAGCGTGGGGGCAGTCTGTATGTTCTCAGCTGGCGGGAAGTTATAATACACCCGGTACAGCTTTTGGCCTCGTCATTTCTGGTAATTATGCCTATGTGGCAGATGACAGTTCCGGCCTTCAAATCATCGATGTGAGCAACGCTGCAAATCCCACACTCATGAGTACGTTTGATACGCCCGGCTTTGCTTGGGACGTCGCCATTTCTGGCAACTATGCCTATGTGGCGGATGTTTTTGCAGGTCTTCAAATCATCGATGTGAGCAATGTGGCTAACCCCACGCTTGCAGGTTCTTACGATACGCCTGACCAAGCGCGAAGTGTCGCCGTTTCCGGTAATTATGCCTATGTAGCAGATTGGAACTCAGGTCTTCAAATCATCGACGTGAGCAATGTGGCCAATCCCACGCTCGTGGGCTCCTATAACACACCGGGCACTGCTGAAAGCATCGCCATTTCTGGCAATTATGCCTATGTGGCGGATGGCAACGTTGGTCTTCTAATCATCGATGTAAGCAATGTAGCGAATCCCACGTTCATGGGTTTCTTTAATACACCTGGCCTTTCTTGGGACGTCGCTATTTCCGGCAATTATGCCTTCGTAGCGGATGGGCCGTCCGGTCTTCAAATCATCGATGTAAGCAATGTGGCCAATCCCACACTTGTGGGCTCTTATAATACGCCTACCGAAGCTCGCGGTATTGTTATTTCCGGCAATTATGCCTACGTGGCGGGTTTCACCGATGGCCTTCTAATTATCGATGTTAGTAGTGTAAGTAATCCAGTGTCTGCCGGCTCATCTAATACACCTGGCAGGGCTTATGATGTCGCCATTTCCGGCAATTATGCCTATATCGCAGATTATAATGATGGTCTTCAGATCATCAGTTTAGTATGCCCTACGAGTAGCACGACCTCTTCTTCCACTACCAGTACTACTAGTAACACGACTTCTTCTTCATCCACTACCAGTAGTGCGACCTCTTCTTTAACTACTAGCAGTAGCACGGCCTCCTCTTTATCTGCGAGTACCAGTGGGGGATCGAGCCTGCCTTCAAGCAGTAGCAGAAGTAGCTCGAGCTTACCTTCAAGCAGCAGTAAGACAAGCTTGCCTCAAAGCTCGAACGTATTACCAACAACCGAGGAGTCCCAAATTTCAAGTAGTTCTACTCTGAAATGGGGTCTTGCAATCCCCGTCTAGATCAAGGAGATCTGTATGAGTGCTCCAATAAAAAGTAATGTTGTAGAATCCCAACAAACTCTCGCTGAACTCTTCTCAAACTTTTCTAAGGGAGTACAACACCTTTTGCAATCGAAAAACCTTTCCAAAGAGGACCAGGACAGTTTTCAAAAAACAATGGTAGTGGTCGATGGAGTAGCCAAGCGATATCTTGAAACGGGTCTTCAAACTGCAGAATTGGAAAAGAGACTTAATGAAACGAGTTTAGATCACCTCCGCTATACCGTTGGGCTCCTCGTTCCACAAAAAGAAAAAGATGTGCACCTTGCTGTAGAAGATCTCAGCAACTTGCGTAAGGCAGCAGCATTCCTTAGGAATAATTTCGGAAACAACGATAGTTCTTTAGCACTGCCGGTTCAACAACAAAGACTTTTTCGGTCAAGGCCTGGTGAATACAGGCCAACTGAGCGTGACAAAGCAAAATTTTTGTCTAACTTTAAAAAGAATTCGCAGCATGATATCGAAATAGACCTCCCTAAAGCGGGATATCCTCCCCACTATATTCGAGCCTATAAGAAATTTATAGTGGCTTTGGTCGATGGTGATTTGGATACCGTCAAAAAATTATATTCGATGCTTAACCCAGTCTCCCCAATTAATTTACCAACGGCTGCACTTTCCGGAAACAGGCAATTAATTAATTATCTGATTGGCCAAGGAGAGGATATTAACGCAGGCTTTCTCGGACTGGGCTTTACGGCCTTGGATCATGCCACTTTTCTTGATAATCAAAGCCTAATTACATTTTTGATGGATAGGGGCGCAAGACCAGATAAAAAAGACGGACAGGGGGCCTTGCCGGCAGATTATGCTATTGCACTGGGTTATCAGCCTTGGGAGTTGCCGGTTTCAGATTTAAAGTATTTTAATCCCGGTACGCAAGCAATTGAGCTCATACCCATTGATGTTTTTGAGAAAAAGACTAACACGATATTTTGCCCGCGGGTTTTGGCAGGCCTCGACTATTTCGAATACGCGATGACAGGCGGAACAATACCGACAAGTCCGCTTGACGCAGCGACACAGCAGGTCTTGGAAAGCGGAGGGGACGAATCGCTCATCTTAGCCAAAGTCAGCGATCAGATCGGCTTCGGGGTTTTTGCCGGCAAAAGATTCCACAAAGGAGATCCCATCGTGTCATACGGAGGGATGCTAATCGATCTTCGGCATCCTATGGCACCGCTATCCACTTACGATCTAGGCGGTAAAATAGGCTTTTTCGATTTTTCTATTGAAGCACTTAAATTCCGAAATTTAGGTGCTATGCTTAACCATGCCCCCAAACCAAATGCCAAACCGGTGCCGGTAAACTATAAAGGGATAAAATACACGCTGATAGAGGCAGCGGAGGATATTCCCTTTGGCAAGCAAATTTGTTTCAGCTATGGAGAGGACTGGTTTAATAGCCGATTCATGCCTCCTCCTCTGGATATATTGTCCGGCGCGGAAGCACAATTCCCCACACACTTACCTCTGCCATTTTTAAAAGAAAGGGCCGCAGGTAATGCTTGTTTTCGAAAAAAGGACTATGAAGGAGCAATAGCACATTATTCTACCTCAATTGCTCTGGATGCCAGCCAACCCGAAAGTTTTCATAATCGTGGGTTAGCTAAATTTAAATCGATTGATAGTGATACCCAGAGCGCAATAGATGATTATAAACAGGCGCTCAAACTTGATCCGAGTTATGCCCGAGCTAAAGCCAATTTTAAGGTGGCGCTGGATAGATTAAGGTAGTTACGAATTCTATGGATCAGGTCTTTGGATATATTGAAAGGATTACCTACCAGAATCCGGAAAATGGGTACACTGTCGCGCAACTGCTGCAGCCTAAAAAGGCAGACCTCACTTGTATCGTGGGGATCATGCCCTCCTTGCAGCCTGGCGAATCCGTACGATGCCATGGACAATGGAAACGCCACCTGGTCCATGGACAACAGTTTGAAGTCTCTGAGTATCGCGTTGAAGCTCCTGCTGACATTACTGGGATACGAAAGTATCTCGGTTCCGGTCTTATTAAAGGAATTGGACCTGTCTATGCTGGCCGCATTGTGGATAAATTTGGAATCGACACGTTAGACATCATAGACAGCGCGCCAGAAAAACTCCTCGACATAAGTGGTCTAGGAAAAAAACGGCTCGAAAAGATCAAAACATGTTGGAACGAGCAGAAATCTATACGGGAGGTGATGATCTTCTTGCAGTCGAATGGCGTCAGCCCCGCCTACGCCCAAAAAATCTTTAAAGTGTATGGAAATCTAAGCACCAAAAAAGTTAAAGAGAATCCTTTTACTCTGGCAAAGGATATCATTGGTATCGGCTTCAAAACTGCCGATGGCATTGCCAGAAACCTTGGTATTGCTAAAAACTCCCCACAAAGGATTGAATCCGGAATCGAATATGTCCTATCGGAACTATCAAAGGAGGGGCATGTCTGTTTCCCTATAGAGCGGTTTCTGGTTGCGGCAGGGGAGATTCTGGAAGTTGACAGAAAACTCATCGAAGAGCGATTAAACATCCTAAAAAATGAAGGGGTCATCATCCTCGAAGAGTTAATGCATGAAGGCAAACTTACCGATTTTATTTGGAATAAACCGCTATACATCTCGGAAAGAGGTATTGCCAAAGAGATCAAGAGGTTGCTGCGAGGAAAGACACACCTTCGTGCTATAGACATTGACAAAGCTCTAGAATGGGCCCAGAAGAAGCTAAACATCGATCTTGGCCACAACCAAAAAATTGCCGTTGCTAATGCTTTAACAAAAAAAATGCAAATCATCACCGGAGGTCCAGGAACAGGAAAAAGCACCATCACCAATGCGATTCTTAGCATCACAGAAAAACTTACCAACCGAATCTATTTGGCAGCACCAACGGGACGTGCGGCAAAAAGGATGACGGAAATAACAGGAAAAAAAGCGTATACCATCCACAGCTTGTTGGAGTTTGATTTTCGTGCCGGAGGCTTTAAAAGAAACCGCGAGTCCCCATTGGATTGCGATCTGATCATCATCGATGAAGCCAGCATGATCGACACCCTTCTGATGTATAGTCTACTCAAAGCGATCCCCACACACGCACGTGCTATATTCGTGGGAGACATCAACCAGCTCCCGAGTGTCGGCCCTGGGAATGTTCTCAAAGATATCATCTGTTCTAAATGTATCCCTGTGACGATGCTAACAGAAATTTTCCGTCAAGCAGAGGGGTCGCGCATCGTAAAAAACGCCCACCTCATTAATAATGGAAACTATCCTGATATAGTCAATATTCCCGACAGTGATTTCTACTTCATCGAAGCCAATGACCCAGAAATAGCTCTGAAGCAGATTTTAGTGCTAGTCACTCAACGCATACCAAAGAAATTCCGGTGTGACCCCTTTGACGAAATCCAAGTTTTAGCTCCGATGAAAAGGGGCATTCTTGGAACTGAACATCTGAACGTCGTGCTGCAAGAAACTCTTAATCCTAAGGAAAACCATCTCCTCCGTTACGGGAAAAAATTTGCTGTTGATGACAAGGTGATGCAAATCCGCAATAATTATGATCGGAAAGTCTACAATGGAGATGTGGGAAGGATCGCAAAAATTGACAACATCGAACAGCAAGTTATCGTTACCTTCGACAATAGAAACGTGATTTATGACTTTTCCGATCTTGATGAAATTATTCTAGCCTATGCCGTTTCCATACACAAGTATCAGGGAAGTGAATGCCCCTGTGTTGTCATTCCCATCCACACCACCCACTTCAAGCTCCTTCATCGCAACCTATTATATACTGGTATAACACGTGGAAAAAAGCTAGTTGTACTCGTTGGAATGAAAAAAGCTATTGGAATTGCCGTGAGAAATGATGAGGTCAGAAAACGGCACACAGGATTACAGCAAACCATTCTTGAAACCCACAACCCCACTCCTCTTGGCTTATGAAAAAATCCTATGCTTTTCTAAATTCTTCGCTCTGGACCGCTATCATGGGAGTGTGTCTTCTCACATTCTTCTGGATCGGCAACACCCTCATATCCACACGTACCCCACAAGAGGGAAAGCCTGCCGAGCTTTACAGCAACCAAACTCTTGATGACCTGCAACTCACATTTTCGCAAGCTATTAAGGAAGCGGAAAGTTCTGTTCAGCTTATAATCTACACCCTCACCGATAAAAAAATTCTCCACGCACTCAGAACCCAAAGTGAGGAAGGGATCGATGTACAAATCATCTGCGATGCAGAAGCCTCGCGAAGTGTCGTAAAAAAGCTAGGACCCAAAGTGAAAACGGTCCTCCGTAAAGCAAAAGGATTGATGCATCAAAAGATCTTGGTTGTCGACGGAAAAAAGGTTTGGATCGGCTCTGCGAATATGACTCCAACATCATTAAGAGCACATCACAATCTCGTCTTAGGCCTACAAAACTCTGATCTTGCAAAAAACATCCTCGAAAAAAAGCAAACAATGACCGATAAAGGGGCGATACATCCTGTAACAACTTGTAACTTTGACATTGGCGGGCAAGATGTTGAAATGTGGTTTCTCCCCGACAATCCTGATGGTGACAAAAGGATAAAACAGCTGATCCAAACAGCAAAAAAGACGATCAAAGTTGCGATGTTTACTTGGACTCGACTCGATCTTGTCAACGAGATAATTCATGCAAAAAACCGCGGAGTCGCCACCCAAGTAGCTCTTGATGCACACTCAGGTGCTGGAGTTAGCGCCAAAGTCGCCGCAGCCCTCCATAGTGGAGGAGTCCCTATTCGTTTCAGCAAAGGGGAAGCTATCCTACATCATAAATTCATGATCATAGACGACAGAGTCCTTGTCGTCGGCTCTGCAAACTGGACCCACGCAGCTTTTACAAAAAATGATGATTGCTTCGTCGTTCTACAAGACCTCACAGTTCCGCAAAAACGATTTCTCAAAAACCTCTGGAGGGTTATCGTTGCCGACTCCGAGCCTTATGAAATCTAACCGTTCACCTCTATCCGTTAACCGCGAAGAACGCGAAGGAAGCGAAGAAAACGCGAAGATTATTCCATTGATGTAGAACAAGGAGAAGCTGGTCAAAGATGGTATCAAACGATTCATTCAGACCAAACTCTACTAATTAATAAAATCTTCGCGCACCCTTCGCTTCCTTCGCGATCTTCGCGTTCAGATAATCTATTGCATTCATTCCCTATGGAAATTACTATTGTTGCCAATACTACAACAACACCAAAGAGAGTAAATATTATGAAAAAATGTATTGATAAACTTAGTTGGATAACCTTTATCCTACCCCTAATTCTATTCACAAGTAACGTTAACGCACATACCAGCGAAGAACAAGAACCTAACAATATTGTTGTTGGCTCACGCACTCTATCTGATAGTGAACGCGCACAACTGGCAACGGAACGAGAGCTTAGTTGCGAAGATGGTGAGGAGTATGACATACCAAACGTCAAAGCAAAATTTTCAGCATTTAAAGAATTCTACCAACTACACTATAGCGCATTCCACCACATGATTGCTGCCGCAATAGACGGTTCCTCCATAGAACTCGAAGATGGCTCTATCTGGTCACTAAAATATACTAGCGACATGTTTTCTGTCCTAGGTTGGCAGGCAAGAGACTCCATTGTCATCGAGCAATATGACTACAGAGGCGTAGAGTACAAGATCATCAATCAAACTCGCAATCAATACGTCACCACAACACCAACTTTGGGTCCTGTATACGAAGGAATCCACACCCATTGGGTTGTAAGCAAAGACAGCTTCTTTGGAACAATCCAACTGGAAGATGGCTCTGAGTGGGAAACATTCTCTTCTTCAAATATCGCCAGTTGGCAGCCAAATGACACCGTCGTCATCGGAGCTTACAGCTGGGGAAGTCTCTATAACACGATCCTCATCAACATCAACCTCCTAGACTACGCTCGCGTTAAACTCAAATGGGCAAAATAAACACCAAAGATGACAAAATCCCGCCCTCACGGGCTTAATATTTAGGGGACGTTTGGTCCCAGGGCTTGCATTGCAAAAAGGTAATGGGTAAAAAGAAAAGTCCCATCGGGACGAGATTTGTTTAGCCTAGCACCGATTTTCATT
>JAAKFP010000098.1 GCA_011065005.1 Chlamydiota bacterium
TCCAGGGACCAAGACTTTGCCACCTCTTAACTCAATTCTTTGCTTTTTAGCACTAAAATTATCCAACATACGTCGCTATAGTGTCGATGATATTTGGTGTATGGATCGTGGATTAGGATTGTTTGCCGGTGTTAACGTTCTTCCTAAGGCATCCCTATGGAACTGTAAGGTAGTGTACCATCATTTCTGTAAATTTCTCCTATGGTTAACTCCGCGAAGAAATTACCTTATTGAACTTCCTATCCTTTTATGTTGTTCCAAAAGCCTGTTTGCCACCTCTATAGCATGCGGATTTTGCGTCTTAAATAAACCATAAGAAACTTCTAAAATTGTTGAGGGTTTAAGCGTGATGTAATTCATCTCATCAATAAAAGTTTCCATTAGCTTTTTTCCCTCGTTAGCAACCGCCGGAAGAAAGCTCTCGTAGACAAGAAAGTTATGCTCTATTTTTTCAATAACTTGAGAGACACGTACTGATATAGACTCTGTAGATGTATTGTAATAGTCCACTTTTGCTATCTCTCGAATTTGTTCTCTTATCGATCGTGCCTCAACGGCAGAAGAGTAACTTCCAAAATAATCGCTACAAAAGTCATCAAGCCCAGACAGAAGGGTTTTAGGTTTTTTTTCGGCTAAAATTTCTTGTACAACCTCCCAGAACGCCTGTTGATAAGACTCCCTTGGTGGATTACAAGTTCCACAAAGTGCCTTGTATAGAGACGCTGAGAGTTGCTTTACTTGTGGTTTTTGATTTTGTTCCCCTAAAGAGATAAGCTGTTGCAATGTGAATTTCAGCAACACTTTAATTTTCCCTTTTTTCCTCTCCTCTGCAACAAACTCTTGAGACAAAGTTGGTATTTGCGCACAGGCGAGGTCGACGGCTAGCTGAAATTGTTTCTTTTGAATAAGTTCCAAGATTATATCGTGGGTAGCTTCTTTTATTTCTGAATCATTTATGTCCTTCAATTCAGATAGAGCCTCCGAAGATGAAAAATGATCGGCCTTTACGTGCAATCGCACACAATCAAGCAAACCTACAAGGATTCGTTTTCCTTTGTTTTTATTTTTTGCCTTATTCGTGTTTTTAATCGCCTTCGCAGCAAGCCGGAGCATCTCATTTACGACTCGTTCTTCTGCTGGCTTTTGTTTCAATTTCAGTAGTAACTCAAGACCTTTTTCAATATTATGATTATTCAAGGCCAAGGTAGCCATGCGGAGATTTTCCTCTACAGAATCCACAACACCTTCATCTGGACTTACGGATAGCCTGCTCATTCGATGTAAAATAGTTTGTAGTCGACTACCTTCATATTCTTGGCTACTAGACTCGCCTTCTCTCAAGATAACAATTTCTAAAAGCTCCTTTTTTTCTTGGGAATAATTTTGTGCCCATTCCTGAACGGGTTGCTGCCATTTATCTGCATTTAGAGCCCCGATGTTTCCCGACATAAAAAGAACTTCTACTAAACTACTTCTAAGCCAATTCAAATCTGTGGTATCTATACTATCCAGCAAAATCTGCCCTTGTTGAACTACGGTACCTTCCGGCTCTAAGAGAAAAACGTTAAATCTATCATTTCTTTTCTCTTTTTGACGATAGATTGCCTCCATAAACTTTGCCGCTTCTTTTTGCGAACAAAGGGTTAACTTCCAAGGATTCGTTTCCTTGCATTGAGTATCATAGATAGCGACCACCTGACAAATCACTTTTTGCTTGTCGTCAAATACATTATGCTGACCTTCAACGGTCGCAAGAAAGTTTTCCGTAACCAAGATATTATCTGAAAAGCAGGTAGCGTATTTTTCTAAATTTCGCATTCCTTTTAACACGTCAGATAATTTCCACGTGCTCGGGTGAGCAGTTGTTTTACTTGGATATTTTGTTGTTGTGAATCCTTGGCTAAATAGGCTATCTATCTGTTCCCTTTCCCACACTTCTTCCGTAGCCTGGGTAATACTGGACGCTGGCTTTAAAGAAAATTCCAGTTCAAGCTGATACTCATTCTGTTGTTCCAGGGTATCTTCAGCAACAGTTTCTTCCAGTTGCTCTACCGTCGATTCCTTTCCCCAATCCAGATTAATCCTATTGGGAATTGTGTCTGGTAATTTATCAAGTTTATCGTTTATCAATGCCTGAATAATTTTGCAAACCGCTAAAAATTCCTTGGGCAAAGGTTTATCGCAGGTCAGAATTTCTCCTTTGTTAGAGATAATCTCTCGTAAACCTATATTGTACAGCGGACGCAAGAAGGAGTCGATGTGTTGGATAATAAAATTCGCAGTGGGGATATCTTGAGGTGCAACGCCATATTGTTCGAAGAGTGAGCCGACTGGTTTCCTCACAAAAAGATGTCTTGCCGATGTATATAGATTATTTTCTTCCTTCCCCGTCTTTGCTTCCATAAGGAGTTTCATAACATGTTGTCGCAATTGATTATGAACCTGTTGTAAAACAGATCGGACGATATCCTTCTTTTGTCGATCGGCTTCTATCAATTCACCAAAAGATATTAGATGGTTTACCGATAGGGTTTTTCCTCCTACCTTCGAAACACGGGTACTGTCATCAAAATGGTCTTGCAGTTTTTTGTTTATGATGGGTAAAACGGACTCCTCCAGCATTGTTTCCACATGTTGTGCGTCGAACAGTTTTCTCATACGCATAACCCCTTGCAAAATATCTCTTAGGGGTGTGTTTTCGGCGAATGTCGTTAATGCGTAGGCATCTCTAGAGAGAGCAAGATCTGCGCCAGTAATCTTATGATGCGGATAAAAAGCAAATAACTCTTCACGTTCTAATCCCGTCAGTGAAAAGATCGTATCAGGATCGGTAGCAGGAAATACAATCGGGGAACCCTCCTCACCAGACTTTATGCAGCATAACATTTTGGTTTGGTCATCCCAATACAGAACGCCTTTAACTTGAGAGGACTCTTCTTGCGATTGCATAAAGTCTAGTATATCTATGGCGATTTGTCTGCTGTCAACCCCTTTATACATTGGACCTATATCGATCAACGCTCTAAATTTGTGGGCGTTCGGGTTATTTGCAAATACTTGCTTCAGATGTTCTTTTACCGTTCCTCCTTTAACAACATGAACAACATTATTTCTTCTCAACAACACATCGATAATTCTTCCATTCGTTCCGATATCCGAGTGCAGCTCAAAGTCATAAGGAAAGGTATCCTTGCTCTCAATTGTACCTGTATATCCCTGTTTCGCCTTAGGCATTGCAGCCAGATTCTGTCCATTATTGTTGATTTGCTCCTCATTGAACTCCTGCTTCGAAAGCACTTCATCCGCAACATAAGATAAAACAAAGTCAAAGGCTTCTCGTTCTTTGGAAGTTTTCAGGACCGCTTGAACGTGACGGACGTGTGAAACATCAATTGTTGAAACTGAAAAAACATCTCTTCCAACAATCCTTTTAAATACTTTAGCCGTAGGCATTTCAGAGATTGCTATGGAGCGTCCTGCACGATCCCACTCCGTTCTGACTTTTTGTTGCATTTTTTTTATAAATCCTATCGTTTGACTTTCCGACAGACCCTTGTATATATACAGCTGTAAAGTTCTATTGATCATCTCCCAGGCATCGGCAAATTCAGAACGTTCGGAGGGTGTATTGTTGGCAGAAAAGGGGATGGCGATCCTCTTTTTTTCGTCCACTTGAGAAAACCCGTAATGCAAGTCTGCGCTTTTTTTCCAGCTTTCTTGAAGCCATTCATTCAGTTCCTGATGTAATAATACGTGCCAATCCGCCGCTAGTTGTTTTGAAGGATCTTCGGATTGGTGTAATTTCTGAACAAATTCTGGTACTAGCGCATTCGGACTGCAAATATACTGATAAATATCGGAGGAAAAAGGGTGTTCCTTATTTAGCAAGTTGCTGACATCTTTTTTTCCGATCTCTGCATCTAAAAACAGCCTCTCGCACCAAGTATCAGAATTCGCTATTTCAACCATTACCTTCTGAGCCAGCAATTGTTTAATCTTTTCATATTGCTCCGGCATCAGTTTCGCCTGCTCATTATCCGCCAAATTAAGACCTGCTTTGATAATATCCGGATCGGAAGCAGCAATGGCAAACAATTTTGCTAAAAATTCAATGCCCTGAGGATGTTCCCGAAAACGGTTCCCTAATGGAAAATTCAGTTCCTTTCGTGTATCAAGAACGACATCAACTTCATCAAAAGTAAAAATAGCTCGCTCAGCGATCAATCTAAGAATTTCCTTAAGGATCCTTGTTGGTTTTTCCAATCTTTCGATTTTTATCGTGATTTTTTCCAGGTCATTGGGATCAACAGTTGTTTTTTTTTGTTCATATAGTACTCTTAACTCTTCACGTGCTTCAATGTATTGGTTTTGCATGGCTTGCAAAGATTCCGGAGTCACAATAATTGCATCCCTATCCTTAATGGCGTTGATGAAGCGATGATATAAGTTGTTAAGGTAAGCTTCGTTAAATTGCTGAGGTCCTCTTTTGAAGATTACAGTACCCGTTTTCTGACCAAAGGTTTTCTCTAATCGAATTTTCATGTCTTGGGCATTTGTATCATATAAAGAAGACGGTGGTATCAGCACAGATAAGTGATACCCATCGGCTTTTAAAAGAGACATCAACGTCCCTAAGACAAGTGTTTTGCCGCCCCCCATAATTTTTTGGATAATAAGATTTGGGAATGATTTTTCGCCCAACCCTTCGGTTTCTGTCTTATCTATTCCTAACATGGATAGAATATTCTGAATCTGATCGGGCCTGACATGGAGCTGCATGGCCCACTCAAAAACCATAAAAGCAGGAAACTGTAGGCATTGCTTCATATCTGTCGCATCGAGACATCTTCCCAATTCTTGCAAAGCAGTCTCCTTATTTTCAGAATCACTTCCTTTTTGTTTAGAAGTTAATGCCTCCAATGGTTTCATTGTTTCATTGTTTCTATTGATTTCTAAACAGAATAGAATGTAATTACCGACTAAATTATGTAATTCCTCAATATCTCGTTCTGTAAGGGAGGGGTTTAATCGTTGATACCCATGTTTACTTTGCTGAAGAAAGACACCGACTAGATCCGAAAAATCAACACGCTTTCGTTTTCGTCCATACTCAGCAATCCTCTGCGTTACCCCCTCTTCAGCCTTATCGCCCTTGGCCGCCTTGTTTGCCAAAAAAATCATCTCTTGTAAAAGCGAATGACTGGAATCGATCAAGACATCATTTCTGCTTCGAAACATTTTCAGCACTTCTTGGAAATTAGTCTCACCAAAAACATAGTGTTCTAGTTCCTCATTTTTCGTATGCCCTATCTCATAATCTCTTTTCAGCTCCTGAAACCGTATTTCCTCATACTTGTCTTTGCGAGGTGGCTCCATCAAGGGTTGCGGTTCGGTTTTTTTGGGGGGTGCTTTTTTATAGCTAATTTTCAGTTTGCCTTTCCAGTCGCTTTCTCCGGAAACGACCCATGTTAAACGGTCGTCTTCTGAAGGCACTGTTTCCGGAAAACGCTCGAGGTCAGGCCTATAAGCAATAACCTTGCTACTCTCTTCAAGATATTCAAAAGAATCGGTTCCGATCCTGGTAGATTTGGTATCTTGAAGATATTCTTGTACTAGAGAATCTATTTCCTTGCTTATTGAATAGCTCTTCCCAGCAGAAGGATTTTCCATAAACGCATCTACTTTATTTATGATACGAGAAGACATTCGATGATTTGTTACAATAGCTTCAAGGATAGCTCTCAAGGCTTGGTTATTAGGATTGTTTTCAAACCGCATATCGCCCAGAAGATACATTAGGGATTTCTTCTCTTTCGGATTACCTGTTTTGGCTATGGTATATAAATCCCAAAACCAATCTTGAAACTTTTTTCCCGGGCGGGTTCTTGGAAAGATTCTTCGCTCCAGGATCTCCGAAAAGGTCAGTTGTTCATATCCATATTGAGAAGTTGCTTTTCCTGCCTCCACACCCCATGAAATAGCCTTCAGACATTCTTCATCAAATCGAGCAGATGGAGAAACTATGGTTGGCGTCGCGGCACGAATATCTACGAAGGTGGTTTGTAAACCCGCGATGTACTTTAGCCGTGCCATGATTTGTTGGCTTGGAGAATTCTCTAAGCACTGTTGCAACCAACGGATTTCCTCATAAGGCTTGATAATAGCACGGCGACGTCCTTTCCGTGATACGTCAATACGAAGCCCGGCATCTACATTTTTTCTAATATTTAAATACTGAGAATACGTTGCGGTAACAACATCGAAGATAGTGTTTCCTGATTGACTCCTTTCAGAGCCCTCCCAATATTTTTCCCAAAACGCCCCCTTTTTATAATGGTCAGGCAGAATAAGCATACTGCTTTCATCACCCTTAGAAACCCCTTCCTTTGGATTTCTAAATAAGTTATCTTGCCCGAGCCACAGGGCATAACTTCGAATGGCAATCGCGTTAGGATCGTTATCATGGTTTTCTTTCTCGCTGTGAATAGTCCACCCCAAATACTTCAAATCCTCAGGGGAATATCGTTGCAAATGATAAGCGCCCTTTAAATAGCGCAGAGCCCGCGAATATTCGTGTTGCATTAAGCTCAAATAAGCAGCGACAGCATATTGTCTAGGTGTTTTGGGTGAGAGCGTGTTCTCTGAAGAAAGGTCGATCACTTCACACTCAAAGATAAAGGGAGGGGTTTTCAAAGAAAAATCCTTTTGGGAAAGGTGTGTTTGTAAAGGGATCAGCACCTTCCGGCGCCCATTTTTATTTTCCAAAACAAGGCAATGGTCAAAGCCAGACAAACCATTTACTTGTTGATTTTCCGCAATAAAATACTGTGGATCCCGAGACCAAACCAATCGGGTCTCTTTAGATTCTTTCTTTCCTTTTCCTCCTTTTTTTATCGTCTTGGTGCGAAACTGAACCACAGAACCCACAGGACAACGGTATCTAGAAAATTCAAGCAAAAAATCTTCTGTCCCTTTCTTTTTAAGAGCTAAAATGTTGCTTGGATGCTCAAAATGCTGAAGAACCTCATTCTTCTCTATTGTTTTCACATCTACGGAATCATAAGTTTTTCCTTTATAGATCACATCACTGCCATGTTGGATTTTGCAAACTACTTCTTCAGTCTGTCTATCGACGACAAGAAGCTCGGAGCTATCTTCCTTGTTAAACCATAAGACATAATTGCATTCATTAGGATGCTTTGGCAACGGCATCCAATCCATTCCTTCAGAAAGATCCCGCCATGGAACATATACATAATTTTTCCCATCAAACTCCTTTTCAACACGAATTAAGGAAGCGGAGTCTTTCCTGAGAACGAAACGAATTAAGTTATTCGAGGAATCGTGAATTTCGTATTGAAAATATGGGCCAACAACTTTTGTAACGCATGGGGGAAACCTCTTATCACCGAAAAGAAATTTGTAGTCTTCATTTTCATATAAAGAGGAAAGATCGCCCAAAGGAATCCCGTTGTTAGTAGCTCTCCAGGTAAACATGTTTATATGAAAGGTGTCCCCTCCGATCTGACAAAAATAGTTGGGGAATTGATCGTGCCATTGCACCTCTACCTCTTCGTCAATCCTTATCCCGTAAAACTCTTTAAGCTTATTAGAGAAAAATTGATTGAGGATTTTCGGAGTCAAACGGTCTTTAATCTGCGGAAGGAGTTGAAAAAATAATTGTTTTGCTTGGTTTTCGATAGATGGATCACAATCTTCCTTGGCATCAGAAGTTAATTGAGCCACCCATAAACACTCTAGAATATCAATAAAATCCTCTTCCTTGTTGGGAGGGAGATAGTGATAACTCATGACTAACGTCAACCTTGCAGCTCTTTGTATCGAGAGGCTAGAGGATTCACTGACGGCTTTCTTCAAAGCATTACGAGTGTTCACAATTTCTTTGTCGAAATCCGATTCCTTAATTAGAAACCCACCCCTCATATTATCGAGCAGTCGCATCTTGAACTGCCATAGGAAAATCCGGGTGTTGGCCAATGCGTTCATTTCTTTCCGGGACTCTTCACATTCAACCCTCCGCAAATGAACCTCATCGATAATCCTGTCGGCCATC
>JAAKFP010000099.1 GCA_011065005.1 Chlamydiota bacterium
GATCAATATATTCTAGAAACAGTTTTCTTTGTTTCTTCGTTAGAACAAAACTTCCAAGCTTGATAAGGATACGGGCCTGATCAAAGGGATTGTCAAGGCTTTTGACCTTTTGCAGGGTCCACACAGACCACTGTTCAGATAGACATGATGTAGGAGAGAACAGTTCTATAAGTTCATCGAGCTGTTTCACCCCCTCAAAGCTGTCGAGATATCGATAGAGGACGTTATCCACTGAAAAATGATCGCGATCCGACGGAACAAAACGCAAGTGCTTCCGAATATAGCAGGAGGCATCTTTATCTTTATGTTTTTTTTGTTCAAGGCACCACATTGTAAGATGGCCATAGATAGGAGAAGGGTTATCGGCGACTGTGTCAAGAATTTCGGAGAAAGTCTCCTCTGTTTCGATGACAAGAGGAGTGTTGCCATGCAATTCTTCAAATGCATGAAGGAGAACCTTAGAAAAAGCTTCACGTTTAAGAAATTTACCACCCAATCGGTGGAGATCGTTGCTGAAAAGGCAGAGTTCTTCAAAGAGCCTATGTCTTTCTAAAGCTTGAACAAATCGAAGGTGATGGCTTTGAAGAGCACTGGTAAATACTAATGGAATAGGGTTTTTCGGCCACCACTTGCGCGTTAACGTCTCATGAAGGTTCTGAGTCATCTCTTTATACTGGCTGGTGCTTATTAAATTCTGAACCATCTCTTTATACTGGCTGGTGCTTGTTAAATCAGGAATATGTTCTATCGCACTAGCTAAGATGTGATAAATATACTTCTGCCCTTCCACCGGTTTTAACACCGTCAAAGCGCTCCTAGAAGCTGTAAGATGAAATTCAAATTTATGGGTAAGTAGTCTAAGAAAATTCTTGTTAAGGGAAAGTTTACACAATAGGACATGTTCTTTTAGGTCCTTTGAACCGACAATTCTTTCGATGATCTTTTTTACAAGAGTGCTTAGTACCTCTGAGGTGGAATACTCTTTGCCGAGTGTGAGTACCCGATCCACAACATCTTGAGTGCTCATCGATTCCATTGTTTGAAGAAGGTGTTGTGCTTGTAAAGGAACACGTATGGAAGCGGGGAGGAGATCGATATCCAATGGTATTGGTTGAGGACATGCTAACCAATGATCACGTATAGCATCACACCATTTCGAGATGTCTGTTGAAGAAGGGATCGAAAGAATTAGTTGTATGAGGGCTGTACGATCATAGAGTTCTGGTTGTTGTGCAGCGGATTTCAATAGGGCAATTTCTAGTTTTTGTTGAGACATCTTTTGTTCCATGTAGGGAAGATCGAGCTGCCGAGTTTTTTCGTAACAGGAAAAGGCCTTTAGTGGGTCGTCCATAAGGATTTTATTGATTGCTCTAATGATCCAAAAAACCATGATACCGCCATTGTCAATGAGTCGGTGTTGATAGGCAAAAAGAAAAAGATGGAAGACAAACATTGCATTTTCGTTTTCAATAAGGTATCCAGCCACCTTAAGGATGTTCTCAAGGTCGGCTTGGAGTGGCGTGTCCTCTTTAGATTCCCATCCTGTTTCAAGTATCCTTTCTCCACATGCCATCAGTTGTGGCAAGTATGGATGTTGCTGTTGGGTACGAAGAAGAGCACGAAAGACCTTGAAATACATCCTCATCGCTTCATGCGACTGAACCACTCGATTATTTATATAGATTTCGAGCATCTGAAAAGCAAGAGCGGGATTGTTCCTGATCATATTATTGAAGAGTGTTTTACATTGTGCTTCCTGATGGGGAACTCTCTCTTTCAATGATGTGTACACAAACTGTTGCAGTGTTATATCTGGAGAGGATGATAGCAACACCATCCAGGCAAACTGTGCTTCATCCTGATCTGATAGCGTCTGAATTTTTTCCAGTGTCTCTGAAATATGTTGGTTGGGAAGAGATGCTCTCGTTGAGAGGAGAACGAAGTGCATGTTTGCTATGGTTTGCTTTTTCATTTCCAATGTCACCGGTGAATGAATGATGGGAAGGAAATGGGTAATCAATAGCGTAGCAATGGATTGATGTCCCAATGCATGCAGACAGAGTCCATATTGGTAGACAACAGGGTTGCTTGGCTCATTGAAACAGATCGTTGCCATCTCTTCTACGTTCAAGGATAGATGTTCGCGATAGGAAAGAAGAGGGGATTTCCCTAGAGGTGAGTATCGCATCGAAGGAAGTAAACACTGATAGAGTTCTTCAAGTTTGTCGATTCCTGGAGATAGCAACGTTTTCAATGCCCCAGCGGGATCAAACCCTATGATCATTCCATAGTATTCACCTTGGTGCTTCACTCTGATATATCCAGCAGGGATTCCTGCATTTTTTGAGAGGGACAGAACAAGGTCTTCCTTTGGCGAGACAGGTTCTTCTTGATTCATATGGAAAAAAACCGCAGCGTTGAAAACAGCTTGAATCTGTTCGAAAGGGATGTCATGATTTTCCATAGCTTTGCCAAGAAGATAGATCATATGTGCAGAGTGTTCCGTATTGTCTGCTAGACCTTTCCATAAAGAAGACATCGCCCTTCGAATCTCTTCAAGTGTTTTGTTGTCTATCTTCCCGTAGAATATGCGTAGAGCATTGAATGTCATGAAGAGAGCTGCAATAGGATCGACATTGAGACGTTTGAGTAAATAATTTCTTAGGATTTTGGAAATGAAAAGAATATCTCCCTCATCATGTTTTAAGGATTTGAGGAGAACGTTGCATACTTTATCTTCACCCCCAGGAGTGTGGCAGCGGAGTCCTTTAGTATAATGAAAGACCGCCCTCAACCAGTGATCAATTGAGAGGTTGTCTTCGTATGGAATCGTAAAACCATCCGTAAGGATCTCTACTATCGCTTGCCAGCCCCCATTTAGTTCACTGATGGGTCTGCTCGACCGTTGTTGATAGTAAAGCGATAGGAATGGAATTCGTGTAGAATCTCTCCCAAACAGATATTGTTGCGGAAGATGTTTCACAAAAAGCCATTCCACCAGAGTTTCTTTGCGGTCACCAAAGCCAGCAATTGCAAATTGAGCAGGGTTATCCGGTTTTGTAATGTAGTACTTCGAAAAGACACACTCTTTGACGAAATAAAAAGGAAGAATCGGATCGCTGGATTTTAATCCGAAATATTTGTTCGGGAACGATCTTCGTAATCGATCCGCAAGTTCCTCTTTTTTTTCAAAAGTCAAACGCTCGTAAGGGATTCTTGCCGAAAGAAAGGAAATTAAGGCGTTCCGTAGTTCAGCCATTGTGTCTCTTGAAGCTCTAGGTATATGAAAGCGGATATCGATATCATTTGGTTGGTGAGATAGCCTCTTCTCAACCTCACGTAATAGCCCCTCATCACAAATTTGATCCAAAGGGATCTGTTGCCGTTCACAGCAACGACGAATGTACCGAAGGCCTAATTGATGGAATACCGATGATCCTACAAGTTCACACTCTTCAACTTCAATAGGATCATGCTGACATTCGCTGTGAAAGTCTGTTGAACTGTAATAATTCAGTTGACAGAGAACTTCGTATATTGAGGCCTTAATCCCCATGTCACCATTTCTGTTGTCAATCACCTCAAACGCCTTCTCAAATGTTGCTTTCAGTCTTAAAATCTCCTTCTCATCAAGTTCTTCTAAGACACCACCACCGATCCAATTACATGCCTCATCGATGTAGCCCCGTTTCTTCATCTCCGCTATTGTGCGATCTGCTGGCAGAAATATTGGTAGAAAAGAAGGTTTTTTAGCGGGGTTGGACGAAGGAGGTGGGGGGTGATGATAAGGTTGAGAAGACTCAGTTGGAGAAGAGACTGTATGAGGTTCCATTGTGATTGCCCAATTTAAAACTAAAGTTAAAATAGTTTAAGGGAATGTGAATTATTTCTCAACGCAAAGTTCACACGCAAAGTTCAGCAATTCCCGCTATTATTTTTTTCTGTTCATAAAATACAAACAATTAGCTACTTGAAAATAGCGGGTTTGATCCTCTTTCGTAAAAAATCAACGCGGAGACGCAGAGGCACAGAGAAAAAAGAGAATAAAAAAAATAACCACTGCGAAACCAAAGGACGCTGTTTCGTAACAGTTAAGAGATCGGGGTCAAGATCGTTCGGACCACCTCACACCTCTTTCCCCCTTCCATTTACCGCCTCCTTTTCTTTTTATTCTGAATCATTTGAGATAAATTGGAAGGAGCCGTAAAGACATACGCCTTTCCTTTTTTAGCCATTTCCAGCAAACCCTTTTCATGCAAATCTTGTAGATCATGCCTTGCAGTATCATAAGCAATCCGATGACTATTCTTATGGGCTTCAATGGTATAGTTAGCTCCGGGATGGCGTAAGGCATGGGCCAGCAAAGCCTCTTGTCTATAATTAAAATCCCCCACGCTCTTAACTAAAAATTCCACGTTGCTCAGTTCTCTTGCTTTTCGGTCTATATAACTGTAGAGCGACTCAATAGACCTTCTTATCACTTCCACCTGGTGGACAATAAAATAAGTAAGATCATTTTGATCCGTCTCAGTATATAAAAAGGCCTCCGCATATTTTACAGGAGCCTTCAGAATAATCTCTGAAATGGAAATAAATTCAAAAAGCCAATATCCTTTACGCAGCATTAGCCAATAAAACAACGCACGAGCAGTTCTTCCATTGCCATCAACAAAAGGGTGGTCATAAGCCAACCAAAAGTGTAAAATAATACCACGAATGACAGGATGGATAAAATGCGAGGGGATCTTTCCATTTGCAAAATCGCACATGAAAGTTAACCTTTGATCTAATTGGTCTGCATGAGGCGGTTCATGTAAAATCTCACCTGAGGATATGTCTTCGACGACAACCAACTCATCCTCTCTTCGAAACCTGCCCGCAGCATCAGGTCTATCTAGGGTTTCAATGGTAATCATCCTGTGAATTTCAAAAACAAGCTCTTTAGTCAAGGGTAGATCTTTCCACATCCTAATCTGTTGCATTGTATGAAAATTATTCAGAATCATTTGTTCACTTTCATCTCGTGGGAGACGACCAGATTTCAACATTTCCTTGGCAATTTGACGAGTTGTAGCAGCCCCTTCAATTTGACTGGATGTGATTGCTTCTTCAATCAATGAGCGAACAATATACTGGTCTCGGGTATGCGGATTGATTATTGCTTCAGGAACTTCGACTGAACCCCCTGCTCCTAGATCGATACGATGCAATTGTTCCATTACCGCATCTGTCAGATTATAAAAAAAGAGATCAGTTCTCCTTTTGCCCCATAAGGGCACCTCTTTGTAGCTTAGAAGACGTTGCATCTTGATGCCAGCCCACCATTCCTCAACAGTTAATCCTCTGGGAGGGGATAAATGACGTACAATATCCCAGTGCCGATATTTTCCTTCACGTTCTGTTTTTGCACCTTCCTCTCTGATGAGCTTGAACTTCTCCGGGTCGGAAAAAAAGTTCGAGGGTTCTTCATTGATCTTAGGAGGTTTCCGAGGCATCTTCATAAATTGCTACCAATTTTTTTCTTAATGGTATCAGATTTAATGTGCAGAGTCAATTACCAATTCGGTAGATTCTGGTAGTTAATTGGTAGTTATCTACCAATTTGGTAGGTTTTGGTAGATAATTGGTAGAAGAAAGAGAAAAACTAAAACGCAGAAAAAAAGCTAATTCCCTGCTTTTCTCAGCGTTTGCTCTGAACGAATCGTTTCATATCATCTTTGACCAGTTTCTTTTTGTTCTTCAATAGAATAATCTTCGCGTATCCTTCGCTTCCTTCGCGGTGATTGAGTCGAGGCCTGAACAGTTACGTATACTTTTGAAGCGAAACACCCAGTTCATTTTGAAGAACTCCAGAAAGGTGGGGGTTGTTGCGGGATTGGTCTTCGATTTGCCAGCTTTTGACGATATGTTTATCCGCCAAAAGGAATATCTGATCGGAAAGGGATAACGCATCACGGAAGTCATGCGTAATCAAGAGGATCGTTGTACCATATTTCTCGCGAACTTCTCGAAGTAGAGAATACATCTGCTCTCGGATGGCAACGTCTAGCGATCGAAAAGGTTCGTCCAACAAAAGAAGGGGACGCTCATGGAGCAAAGCCTGCGCCAAGGAAACCCTTTGACGCATGCCGCCCGAAAGCTCGTCAGGATACATTTCCTCACAACCCTCCAGACCTATCTCCTGAAGAAGTTTCAAAGCTTGACCATACAATTCATCCTTTGGACATTTGCATTTTTTCAGTTCCGCTACGAGAGTTAAATTCTTTAGAACGGTGCGCCAAGGGAGCAACATATCCTCCTGCATCATGTATGAAGCCTTTCCATCTCCACAGGGAATAGAGTCTCCGTCAAAGACGATGGTTCCTTGTTGAAGGGTAAGCATTCCTGTCAAAAGCTTGAAAATCGTCGTCTTCCCAGAACCAGAAGCACCAATAAGAGTTCCGATCTCTCCTTTTCTTAATTTAAAAGAGAGATTGCGCAGCACTTGATGCGCACCGTAAGAAAATGAGAGGTTTTGAACTTCTAGCATGGCTTGAGCTTATTAATCGGATCAAATCTAAATACAGTATAATCTGAAGAGACCTTTTCTTCACCCTCAAATTTCCTCTTCAATGTTATTGCTCTTTCCTTTATAATTTTACCGTATAATCACTCATCTCTGGAATCATCGTGGACTCTCAACAAGCTGAACATAAAGGCAGCCTCATTTCTGCCATATTTTTAGTTGCCGGCACATGCGTCGGTGGTGGAATGCTCGTGCTACCCCTTGCTACCGGAATAAGCGGATTTCTTCCATCTATCATTGTGATGGCCATCTCATGGTTTGCTATGACCGCTACAGGACTCCTCCTCATAGAAATAAGCCTTTGGCTGGAAGAGGGTGCTCACATTATTACAATGACCTCGAGAATCCTCGGCCCGATTGGAAAAGGAGTAAGCTGGCTGCTCTATCTGTTCATCTGCTATGCATCCACTGTTGCTTATACGGCTGGGGGTGGGGTGCAAATTTCCGCAGCTCTCGAGAATTTCTTTCATGTTCCCATATCTAAGGATTTGGGCTGCCTGATTTTCATTCTCTTTTTCGGAACGGTTATCTATTTCGGAAGCTGGTTTGTCGGGAGAATCAATACGATTCTATTTACCGCCTTGGTCGCCGCCTATTTCCTCTTAGTGGGAATGGGGCTCGATGAAGTGAATATGCAGCTTCTCTATCATCGTGATTGGAGAAGTTCCTTCATCGCCATACCCCTTCTGCTAACAGCTTTCAGCTTTCAAACCATGGTTCCTAGCTTGACTCCTTACCTGAAAAGGAATGTCAAAGCCCTAAGAATGACCATTGTTGGCGGAACTAGTCTTGCTTTTGTGATCTATTTTGTCTGGCAATGGATTATCCTGGGAATTGTTCCTGTTGAAGGACCCGATGGCCTCGCTGTAGCTTTAGCAAAAGGGGACCAGCCCGCGACAGTATTCCTCAGACAACATGTGAATGGCGTCTGGATTTCCGTAATTGCAGAATATTTTGCTTTTTTTGCTATTGTCACCTCCTTTCTCGGGATTGCCCTAGGACTCTTCGATTTTCTCTCTGATGGTCTGAAAATTAAAAAAGAAAAATGGGGGAGCATACTACTTGGTCTCCTTATCGCTATTCCTACACTGATCTTTGCAACGAAATTCGAAAGGGCGTTTATGGCTGCCATGGACGTTTCTGGCGGTCTCGGTGATTCCCTTCTCAACGGGATCATACCCGTTCTTATGATCTGGAGGGGACGCTACTACATGAATTTTCCCAACACTTTTCGTGTTCCTGGAGGTCGAATCCTGCTGATCGCTCTAGCTAGCTTCTTTGTCGTTTCCTTGACGATCGAAATCCTGGGGCTCCTAGGTATTACCCCAATTTTTTACGAAGCCTACGATATTATGAAAATTCACAATCTTGAAGAAGTCCTTACGCATTAAGGAGGCTAGAAGAAATAACCTTTACATTTAGGCTGTTATAGCTCTTCAGTTGCGAGGCGCAAATCTGCAGTCAACTTATTAGTTTCCAAAGATTTGCAACAAAGCAAGTGAAGATGA